>VBBT01000044.1 GCA_005881695.1 Candidatus Bathyarchaeota archaeon
AACCCACGACCTTCGCCGTGTGAGGGCGACGTCCGTTCTGTGCATTTCATGCTTACCAGGCTGGACTACCGGCCCAACGAGGGGATGTGGGAGGGCGACTATATTTCATCTTTCGAAACGGGAAAAACTTGACGGTTGTTCTAGCGTAGAAGTCTGACGTTTGTACCCTGAGGATTCTCTTCTATCAGTCTAAACAAGGGAATGCATCTCCCCCCGGCTTTCTCTATTTTCACAAGTGCTCTCGGCGAGAACTTGAACGCTGCAATTGTGAGTTTTTCTTTCGGTATTCCTGACCCGAGAACCTTTCCCGGTACCACGATCACATCTCCCGCCTTGGCGAGTCTTGACACTTGTCCAAGATTGAGGACGATTCTGGTTCTTCGGGACTTGCCCAGGAAACTGGCCACGGTGAGCCACAGGGGAGCCTGGTGTTGTCTGCCAGCGCGTTTGAGATAACTGATCGTATTGAGCATTTCGGGGTTTGTAGGTCGATGGTCTCGCATTTCGGACTCCTCTTGGCGGGGAAGCGTCTCATCCTGAGTCGGTACCAATAAAGCCTTTGGAGATTCAGACTCGCGTTTTGAAACAATTATGGTCGGTAGAGCCTAGCTTATCGTCTGGACCTTCAGAATCTCCGTCTTGCCGGAGGGGCCTTTAGGGTCGCCAGCAATTATCACGATTCTGTCGCCTTTCCTGGCAAGTCTCATCTTAACAACCGTTCTCTCCGCTTCGCGGAAAATTTCCTCGCTCGTGTTGAACTCTTTAGTTAGAAGAGTCTGAACTCTCCAAGAGAGTAGTAGTTGTCGTTGGACCTCTGGATGAGATGTGAGGGCAACGATCGGGAGCGGAGGTCGGTATTTGGAGACAAGGCGTGCTGTCCTGCCGGTGCGTGTCGGGGCGACGATCGCGGAGGCGGAGACTTGTAGGGCTGTCTCGCAAGCTCCCAGTGCTAATGCGTCTGCTTGACCGTGTTCGTACCATGCTCGACGTTGAGGTGAGATCTCTTTTGGGAGGAACCGCTCGGTCTCTTCGGCAACCCTTCCCAGGATCCGGACAGCTTCGACAGGGTATTTGCCGATCGCCGTCTCTTCAGAGAGCATAACCGCGTCCGTGCCGTCTATAATCGCGTTCGCGACATCTGTCACCTCGGCTCTAGTTGGAGTGGGTGAGGAGACCATTGACTCTAGCATCTGGGTCGCGGTTATCACTGGTTTTCCGAGCCTGTTGCTCTCATGAATGATCCTCTTCTGTATTATCGGGACGAGTTCGAGTTTGAGTTCTACTCCGAGGTCGCCCCTTGCGACCATTATCCCGTCCGCTTCTTGTACGATCTCTTCGAGATTGTCGACTGCTTCTCTCTTCTCTATCTTCGCGACAACGAATATCTGATGGCCATCGGCCTCCGCAACCTTTCTCGCCGCCCTAATATCGTCGACTTTCTGGACAAAGGACACTGCAATGATGTCGACTTTGTTCTCCACTCCGAACTTGATGTGTCCCCTGTCATCGCTGGTTATTGCAGGTACCCGGATTCTGAGACGGGGAAGATTGACCCCCTTTCCAGAGGTCAGATCACCACCGTTGACTACGCGTCCTTCGACTTCGTCCCTCTTGGTTCGTAGGACTTCGATCCTGATAGTCCCGTCCGCGAGGAATACAGTGTCGCCTTTCTTAACGGCCTTTGGGAGATCGGGATAGGCTATTGGAATCTTGGACTTGGCGCTGGTTGGTTTCGTTGTCAGGCTGATCTTATCGAGCCTTTGAAGGCGGAGAGGTTCGCTCGCGAGTTTTCCAACTCGTAGTTTTGGTCCTGGCAGGTCTTGGAGTATGGCGACAGGACGTTGGAGACGTTCGCTTACATGACGAATCGTCCGGATACTGCGAACGTGCTGGTCGTAAGTTCCGTGCGAGAAGTTGATACGCGCAACGTCCATCCCGGCTTGGATCAGTTGAGTTAGAACTCGGGGTGAATCTGACGCTGGGCCGATCGTGCACACGATCTTAGTTGCAACGCTGTTCGCTTTCGTTGTCAGTTGGTCGCGACCCGCTGCTCAGTGGGCACGATTGTTCATAACACATTCTCTCAACTGCTCTGGGTAGACTTTCCCTGTTCCTGGAAAGATTTAACGCGGCCAATGACTGCTATCAATAGGAATGGAGCCAAAGACTCAGGGCCTGCATCACATCACCGCGATTACGTCTGACGCTTCGTCAGCTGTCAACTTTTACACGAGAGTTCTCGGGCTGAGGCTGGTCAAGAAGACGGTCAACTTCGACGATCCTTCCGCTTACCATCTCTATTTTGGCGACGAGAAAGGCAGTCCAGGGACCCTAATCACTTTCTTCGACTGGGGAAAGGCGATTGGCTTTGGGCAAGTGGGCGCTGGCGTAACTCACCACTTTGCGTTCACGACGCGAGATCAGGGCTCTCTCGCCAACTGGAAATTATGGCTGGAACAAAACGATGTGAGCGTGCTCGGACCCTTCGATAGAGGCTCTTTCACGTCACTATATTTCCGGGACCCCGACGGTCTAATTCTCGAGATTGCGACTCCAGGAAACGGGAAGGATTACTCAGACGCTCTCCATTCAGAGTTGCTCCTCAAATTCAATAATGATACTGCGACTCGCAAGACCCCTGCTCCACGAATGCGCGGAATTAGGGTCGAAATGAAGCTTCAGGGACTACATCATGTAACGGGTCTCACGCATGGGTCCTCTCAGACCCGCGAATTTTTTGCTGGAGTCTTGAACATGGAGTTGGTGAGAGATAATCAGAGAGGGTCATCAGGGGCCGCTCAGCAGATCTTCGGGCTTGACGGAGGGCGCCCTGGCTCGATGATCTCGTTCATCGAGTCACCAGTCGCTCCTCATGGAACAGTGGGCGTTGGAACGGTCCATCATATCGCCTTCGCGGTTGAAGATGAGAACGCGCAGCTGAACTGGCGGGAGCGTTTGTTAGCCCGCGGGGTCCACGTGACACCTGTGTTGGATAGAAAATATTTCAAGTCGATCTATTTCCGCGAGCCAAACGGGATTCTACTCGAGCTCGCCACTGTACCTCCAGGATTCGGAGTTGACGAACCAATGGAAGCGCTTGGCCAGTCTCTGACCCTTCCTGACTGGCTGGAACCGCAAAGACGGGCAATCGAGGCCGCTCTGGAACCCATATCTTTACCCGCGTAGAGAATTCTTCGCTGCAATCTTGTAGGCGCCAGTTTTGCGCGCGACGTTTCTAGTCGTCCACTAAGACTCCAAAATAAGTCGTTATGTGAAAGAAAAAATCGTTCTGTTTGTGGGATCGTCCGTGCCGTTGTTCTTGGGATTGCTTTATTGGGCCGCGATCAGGATTTCGATTGGTTCGGGCTCTTCTGTGATGGGTCGTGTTGGTTTGGCGAAGGTGTATACTAGGGCGCAGCCTTTCTCGTCGATTCGGAGTTCGACAGCTCCGGTCGGTGCGCCCATGATGTCTATTAGTTCTGCGACGTCCTTTGGAACTCGTAGGTATGCTGATTCTTTGATGAATAATGGTTTCACGCTCTGGGTCAAGTTACATCTTCCAAGGGAGTAACTGGTGGAGGGTCGAGTTTGGTGTTTCGAAACCCTACACGGTGTGCTGGTGGGGTCTTGGGAGTGAAGGGTGTGCGTGTTCGTGTCTGCTTCAGTGTCGTTAGGGAGGATTATGGTTGGGTTTGGCGTTTGTAGATCCCTGTCCAACGTTATCCGTCTCGTGAGACTCGCCTATTATCAGCCCTGATCTCGATTCTGAGAGATGGCTAAAATTTCGCCCTAGAATCGTTCGGAGATCGCCGACGATATCCCGACTTTTCGCCCTGCCATCCAAGCCTGGATTGCACCCTAAATGGCAGGAATCACCCAGAAACCATGCCAGACAGCAAATTCCCTCGCCGGAAAGGGGGGTCTTAGCGAACGCATCTCGCGACGCAAGAGTGGTGTAGCGGAAAGCCCAAGGTGACGAGAAGCTGCCTTTATCCTCGTTGACCAGGACTCAGCAGTCCGTCGAACCTGTCTCTTTCCGACGCTCAGTGCGAAAGGATCCTGCAGGTCCTGAGTACGCCCCGCTGGACGGGAAACTGCAAGCTACTATTGCCTGTCTTGGCTAGTAACGTGTAGCTTTAGTCCGGTCATACACTCCCGTCGCGCGGTCTAGCGATTCCGATAATACGTCAATAGGACTGGTGACTGAGCTTGGCAACGATACTAGCTGTTCAATCCTTCAAAGGCGGAACGGGGAAGAGCACAATCAGTGCCAACCTCGCGGCCACCCTCGCCCGGCTGGGCAAGAGGGTCGCAGTAATCGACCTTGACCTCGAAGGTCCGGGATTGCACGTGATCTTCGGCATATCCGATGGAGACATCAGGGCGACCATAAACGATGTTCTTCAAGGTTCCATCCCCATCAAAGATGCCGTTCTCGATCTAACCCCCAGGCTCGGAATCGAATCCGGCTGCCTTCTCTTCTGTCCCGCTGGTCATAGGCTCGAAGAGATTCTCAAAATGGTCGAGACCGGCTTCAATCTCAGCCGTTTCAAAGCAGTTCTCTACAGCCTAGCCAGCGAATTCCAGCTTGACTATCTCCTAATCGACAGCCATCCTGGAATAGAGAAGGACACGATCCTCTCGATGGCGGTCTGCGACGTAGTCGTCCTGCTGTCCCGGGTTGATCACCAGGACATGTTCGGGAGCGGGGTCATGAACGAGGTTGCGAGCCAGTTGAGGAAACCCGTGGTCTTGATACTCAACATGATACCTAGTAGTGTCGGGGATAAGGAGTCCAAGCTGATCGGAGAGAAGGTCGCGAGCCTCTTCAACCTCCAGGTCCTAACAGCTCTTCCCTTCAATTCGGATGTGTTCGAAAACCTGAGCAGAGGAGTATTCGTTCTAGAGCACCAGAAAGATCCCTTGACTAGGAAGTTCACGGAGATGGCCGAAAATATGATTGCGATCATCGAACAGTCGCGGGAAGCTCCAGAGACTTCTGATAACGGGCCTAATCCCCAAGCTGTCGGCTAGTTCCCGAGATATCGTCATACACCTTTTCGAGACAACCGCAGAAATTCCTCGTTTTTCCCTCACGATCGCGCCCTACCCGAGGATCAAATGCGATTTGAGTAACTCCGACTTCTTGACCCTTTTTTCTTCTTTACAATCGTTCTCTCAAACTGGCCTGAATAAGCTAAAGTTCAATCTTATTCCTGAACAAAGCTTGCGAGCTTCACTTGTAACCTAGTTTGCTTCCAAAGTTTCTATAACCCCCCAGTCCTTCCCCATAAGCCGGTTTCACCTTGAGCTACCAGTTGGCAGACGAGTATTTCCAGCGAATACACCAGATCATGTCACTCCTAGACGATGAGAACGTAGAGATTATTGGTGCGATGAAAAAGTTCGGCCCCCGAAACCTTCAGTCTATCGCCCGAAAATCCGGCGTACCATACCCAACCGTCTACACACGCGTCAACAAGCTCGGAACCCAAGGACTGCTTGACACATGGACCTATCCCAACTTGGCCAAGATCGGACTAGCCCGTTCAATGGTTCTACTAACTCCCTCCCCAGGTCGGGAAGTTACAGCCAGCGAAGCTCTGAAGATCCCTGGCTACTGGCTCTGGATCGCAAGGTGCACGGGCGAATGCAACGGATACTACTCACAGCACGCCGTCCCCGTCGAAAACCGACAAGATTTTGTTCAGTATCTCGATCAGATAGTCTCATCCGGCCTGGCCACTAACTACCGGATTTTCTGGCTGGGCGACTACCACTCTCACATTCCCAACTTCGAATACTACGATTTCAAGAAGAGGGCCTGGAGATTCGACTGGCCAGCCTGGCTCAGCTTGTTTACCAAGGGGAAGTTACAAAATGTTCCCGAGGAGAAGGAGTCATCAAAGGATGATTTCGACAAGAACGATCTCTTAATTCTCAAAGAGCTGATGACGGATGCTCGAAAGAAGCTCTCCGAACTCTCGCAGATGATAGGCATGACCCTTCCCGCGGCCAAGTATAGATTCGATAACCTCGCCCGGCGAGGTTTCCTACAAGACTACGTCATCCAAGTCCTGCCCTATCCGCCGGAGATATCGGACCTCTACGAGGTTCGACTAGACTTTGGCGAACACAAGGCGATGGTTGCAAAGGAGAACTTCTTCAAACGCCTACCCTTCGTCCTGAACTATTCACGAATCAAGGGGACCAACTCGACAACCGTCAGAGTCTACCTCCCACGAACGGAGGTCAACAATCTCTTGACGCTGCTATCCGCTCTCGTCAGGGGAGACGCGATAGATCGGTTCTCGTACATGCTGCTGGATCCTATGACGATCCAAGCTCAGACCTTCCACTACAAAGCTTTCGACGACAA
>VBBT01000045.1 GCA_005881695.1 Candidatus Bathyarchaeota archaeon
GGTTGGATAGTTCAATCTGCGTTAGCTATTTTAGGCCAATCAAACGAGCTATGTTCTCACCCTATTTACAGAAAAAAGTGGACACTGCTCAAGTCATGTCGCGGGTTGACGAGAACATTCACCGGGTCCTCAAAGACCATGGCCTGACAGAATATGAGATCAAGACCTACCTGAAGTTGATCTTCGACGGTCCCGCAACACCTTACGAGATAAGCGAGAGTGTCAAGATTCCCTATGCCCGGGTTTACGGTACCCTAGAGGAACTGGAAAAGCGGAAATGGATCAGGGCTAGGCCTGGCCGTCCCGTGATCTATGAGGCTAATCCACCACGGTCCGTGGCAGAACTAGAGCTTGACCAGAAGCGTTCCGAGATGGAGTCTTTTACTGGCCTTATGCGAAGGGATCTGCAGGGAATCTATGAGCGACGAGAAACCGTCAAGCACATCAGTCTCTGGGTGGTGCATGGCGGTGACAAAGTCTCTGAAAAGTACAACGAACTGATCAGTCAGGCAAAATCGCGCGCATACCTCCAGCTGACAACTCTGATACCTCAAGAGGTTGATGATCTGAGAGCTTCGATGAAATTCGCCAGAGAACACGGCGTCTCCGTGAAGATAGTCTCTTTTACTAACCCGCGATTTATCGATGCCAAGAGCTTGAGCGTCTTGGCCGAGGAGGCCGAGGTTGGGGTAATTGAAGAGCCAAACCCTGACTCTGTGAGGCCGATGAATATTTGTTCTGTGGACGGTCGGGAGGCTTTGCTGACTTTTCTATGGAACTTGGACTCTCCGTCGGATCCGGGAGCTAGAATAGCGTTCCGATTGGCGGACGAAGAATTCGCGGGCGTTGTCGAAAGGTATTTTGAATATTATTGGCTTCGGTCGAAGAAGCTAGGTTAGTTGACCTTATCGCTGTGGTTGATTGGGACCGGGCTGCGGTTGAGATTGTCCGACAGGGCCGGATGGTCCGGATTGTATTTGGGCCATCAGCATCATCAGTTTCTTTGTTTCGTCTAGCCGTCGGATCATTCCCTGAAGTTCGTTCTTGTAATAGTCTCTTTGAGAGTTGTAATCTTGATCGTTCATTTCGCCCTGCATGTACTTCCCTTGCAGGGACATGAAACCTGATAGGGTAGTTCCACCGAGTTGTTCCCTGAGATCCCGTAGGCTTTTGCCGACGATATCATTCAATTGACCTGCACGTTCTGCCAGAGCTCTGCTGACTCTTGCAATCTCTTCCTTCAACATGGAGGTTCGTTGGCGGAATCCGTTCAATTCCACGACAACTTTCTCTATTCCCATCGATTCGCTCATGGACAGTGACCCTGTAAGACGTAGTAGAATCAGCCTATCGACCCGGTCTTATCCGAGTCGTAACCTTGAACTGTAATGTCGAGTATTCACGGATCGGCCTATCATGCTTTACTGATTGCGTCTCCGGGCGAGACTATTCGCTCCCAACGATAATATCAAAGCCACCAGAATCATTAGAACGGGAGTTATTGGTCCTAGAAGCAACTGACTAGGCTGGTTTGACTGCTTCGACTGGGTTGTGGTCGACGCCGGGCCGGCCACTAGTCCGGTGAATCCAGGCTGGGTCCCTTTCGAAGTGGTTGTTGTATTGGTCGACGTGGGCGTGTTGGACGGTCTTGAGGACGCGACTAGCGCGGGCGCGGCAACTAGGCCGGACCCAACGAGTATGGCAAGTAGGAGCGGAAGGACGGTCTTGCCGTGTCTAAACGTGCCTTTCAACTGGCTGACACCTCAAGCCTCAGTTTTTTCGATCGCCAAATAGATCTACGTCGTTTCGACCCCATAATGCTACGGGCTAGAACAGGGCGTTCCAAGATCAGAACGGCCTCCGCTTCCACACTCTGTAAGTCTCGATCCAGCACACGGCAGTCGCCGTTCCGCCAAAGACCAACGCCATCACGTTATGGGTCGAAAGATCAAACGGGTACAAGAGAGGGTACAATACTAGCATTGTCGTGAACAGAGTGGAGTAGAACAGGAATCTCGGTAGCATATAGCCAAAGAGCCCAACGTAGTTTTGTAGGACTCCTACCTTCACCGTGCTTACTAGATTGTACTCTCCAGTCAGTTGTTTCTCCAATAGCCCGAGAGTGCGGAGTTTCTCTAGGTGATGGAGGGCAACGCTGGGGCTGCTTAATCCAAGTGCTCTCTGGACAGAGCGGACGCCAATGCCTTCTTTCTTCTTTGTTGAGAGTATATGCCAGTAGACCCGTAAAGTGGGCCCTCTCAGTTCAGATTCGACTCGATTGTCTTTGGCCTCTTGCAAGCGGATGGTCAGTTGAGACCTAGTAGTTCCATGCTTCGAAATCAGCTTTGCGCTCAGATTCAAACGGAAGGCTTTCTTCTGAGTTCTGAAGGCGTTACTGGCCTGTACTAGATTGGCTCGATACGGATCGAGCCCTCTTGCGTGGCGCCTTCTTCTTAGTCGAGTTCTTGCCTTTTACTGTGTGAGCGGATGCTGTCAGATCGTCTCTCCTTAGAGCATAGGCTTTGAACAGTTTGTTTAGCCAGGTGGGCAAGTGCTTCTCTGGCCTCTTTGTCTGCATGCTTGGATAAGTAGAGTGTTACCTGACCGATTATTTCGAGATCGGGATTTCACTGGTTAGTTTCACGAGGACGCCGCGGCCCCAGCCGTTATGAGCAAATTCTCTTGATTCGGGAAGTTTGTCTATCTGGAACCATTCCGCGCCCGAGATTTCTTTTCCTTTCATGATGTGGGTCGAGTTCGGTATTGCGAGGTAGTCGAAGACGATGTGCCAGGAGCCACTGTCGCCGACGAATGATTCGATCTGTGCAAGTTTGAAGGATGCTTTGTCGATGCCTGCCTGTTCTTTCAGGACTCGTCGGGCGGCAACTTCAGGATGTTCTGTGTGTTTAAGTGAGTCGTTGGGTAGGAACCATCCCGTCTGATTGTCGTAGAGAGACGGGTCACGATATTTCAGCAATAGAGCGGACGAGTGATGTAGAACTGCGACGTGTACTATGAGACTATGGTCTTTGCAATCCATGAGAGCAAACACCGACTGGTAGATGATTAAAGGTTCGGGTTGTTCCAATGCGATTGTTCCGTTAAAGCTCGAACATACGTTACAGTCACCATATCCACAACTCGACGTTGTGGTTTGTAACGGTTCTAATAGGGGTGAGATGTGCTTGCTGAGCTGGATAAGATGGAGAATCTACGGTGTGAGAATGTTCTTCAAGAAGAGATAATCAAGATAATCCATTCGAGTTTTTTCTCTCCTTTCTGACAGTTTGTGCGAACTCAGCAGTACTTTACTTTCTAAATATATGTGAAATCTCTTTCCCGTCTGATTGTTTTTCAGGCGAGTCGAGTCTTGCGTGCTCGATCGAATAGGGGATTTCCGACGGATTGATTCTGCAATGTGCCCATTAGGACGAGCATGATCCCCATAAGGAATGTAAACCATCCCAATCCTATACCAAACAAATTGTCCGACGCAAGAACCGCCAGTCCAATGGACATGATTAGTAAAAGTAGACCCGTTCCCAAGGTCGGACCGAAGAACTTAGATGGTCTCAGAGATTTGGACTGATCGGACATAGGCGCTTACATGAGTTCAAAGCCGGGCATGCTTGGAAATCGTGCCGTTACTCCAAATGCATCTCCGGAGTTACATAGGAAGCAGGAATGCATATCGTCCCCCCTTCCGTCACATGTTCGTAGAATCTGAGAAGGGGTGAGGAAGAACTGGGGATGAACAGCCTGTTCGAGAGAGTATTTGTCCGACCTCCATCGGAGGATTATCGTAATTGTAACTCAACCAACCCCGACAAGGAGGGCATTGATCTTGTTCTCGCGAAGAACCAGCATAGGGAGTACATCTCGATCCTAAAGGAATCGGGGATTGATGTCGTGGAACTTCCTGTATTGAACGGTCACCCGGACTCAGTATTCCTTCAAGACCCTGCGGTTGTCGGACACTACATAACGATAGTCAGCCGGTTCGGATTACACTCAAGGGCCGGCGAGGAAACCGCAATGATCGACAACTTGAGCGCTGGCCATTGGCAAACCGGAACACCCCGGTTCATTACAGCACCAGGACAGCTAGAGGGTGGCGACGTTTTGATAACTGATACCACAATTTTTGTTGGGGTTTCGAGCCGGACCAACAAGGAGGGAATACGACAACTTACAACACACCTTCGCGACACTCGGATAGTTCCAGTAAAAACCAGATCGTTTCACCTTCTATGCGGCTGTTCGTATGTCGGAGAGAACACGATAGTAATCGCTCCAAGTATTGTTGACGTGAAACCATTTTCAGGCTTCAATCTGATTCAGGTTTCAGAAGAAGAGGTGTACGCTGCCAACATCCTTAGTCTCGGGAAAAAGAGGGTTCTCGTCCCGTCCGGTTATCCGAAGATCAGTGCAAAACTTAGGGACGCGCGATATCAGATGTTAGAGATTGATAATTCGGAATTCTACAAAGGTGACGGCGGTCTCACCTGTTTATCATCGCCGCTGTACAGTGTACTTTGACTGCTCTTTGATCTCACAGGTTTCCCTTATTATTGGTCCTCTTCTAAAGAGATAAGAGGCCCAGCTCCGAGTTACGAGTATTCATGCAGCAAGCAGTGAAGGGCGAAAAGTGGACTGCTGGGGTTTCTTGGCTTATGCGCCAGGACAATCCTTCGATTCGTTACTGGACGATGAAAGATCTCTTAGGATACGCTGAAAACGATCCCGAGCTCTCAAAGGCTAGGTCTGAGATTCCCGATTCTTCGTTGGTGTCTCAGATTCTAGGCGAGCAGCGGGATGGTGGATATTGGGCTGAGGCTGAGGATTGTTACTGGCCGAAATGGCAGGCGACAGTCTGGAACCTGATATTACTAGCAGAGTTTGGATTATCGGGTGATCATCCTCAGGTCAAGAAGGGTTGTGAATTTTTCCTAGAGACCATGGATGCACAGGATCGTTCTTGGCCGCCTCCGGAATATCTGGACGGCGATCTTCGCGGCTATCGTTTGGTCTGGGAACCGTGTGTAACAGGAAATATGGCACGAACATTGGTAGAGTTCGGATATCAGGATGACCCTCGCGTCGGTGAGATGTTCGAATGGCTGGTCAAGGAACAGTTCGCAGACGGCGGATGGAACTGCGAAGGGGGAGGAAGAGACAAGCAAACCAAACACAGTTCTTTCATGTCAACGATCGAACCCCTCTGGGCGTTCTCGGCCCTAGAACCTAGCAGCTGGCCGAAGGGCGGACGAGAAGCCGTCACTAGAGGGTGCGAATTCCTTTTGATGCATCGACTCTACAAATCCGACCACACGTTTCAGACGATCAACGAGGAATGGACTAAACTTCACTTCCCACTCTTCTACTTCTACGACATCCTACATGGACTGCGGGTATTAACCGCGCTGGAATCTGCCGATGACAAGAGGACTTTTGATGCGAAAGAATTATTGAAGTCCAAACACTCGAGCGATGGAACCTGGCCTTTGGAAGCTACCTATACGCGATCGATCAAGCGGAACCTTGTGAAAGATCACGGCACTGGTGAATGGAACAGGGTTAAGGGAGAAGGTGTAGCGGACGTTCCTAAGCTCTATGATGAGTTGGGAGTAATAGGTGAACCTAATCCCTGGATCACCCTTAATGCACTGCGAGTGTTGTCGCACTAGGAGTAATGGTTTGAGATGACTGACACACAAGGTGGAAAAGAGGCTGCAAAGAAGACCTTCGGCTACATCGAGTTATTGACCAAGGAGGCGAGAAAGGCAATGACCGGCGAGTTCAACCAAAAACACAAGGGCGCTGGGTTCGGAAAGATCCCGGAGATCCTAAGCCAAATCACAATCGATTGGTTCACCAAACGCGACAAGAACATCCGGTTGACCCTTCAATCAACCCCAGAGGCCAAGAATGGCCAAGTCCGGATGATCTTCAACGGCGATTCCAAAAGTGCACATTTCAAAATGCGCCTTGACGCAACCTTCAGCGTCTCAGGACAATCTCCCGATTCGCCAGCCTACCTGAAAGATCTCAACTTTGCCGTGGACAGTCGAGACTTTTACTGACTATGATGGGCCGGTTACGATCGATCTCTTCACGCGATAGACCTAATCTTTCTTAATTCTTGTTCAGGCAATTTTCCGTGCCTGATCAGTCTGGTCGTACCAGCGCAGAACCCGTAGGGCGCGAAGAGTGTTCCACCGGCTGGGTCGACCATCGCCGTCCTCGAATGCAAAGTACACCTTGCCGGGATGCGTGTTCTCCAGCAGCCAAGTACCATCAGACTGTCGCTTGGAACGGAGTAAATTGACTGCTTCATCCATCCGCGGGTCCGGTTCATCTCCGACCGAGCGGAAGTATTCGAGGCCGCGTAGCACGTCGTAGTTCCAGCGGGTTGGAAACGAGAATTGCTGCCAGGCTGGGTTGACGACCTCGCCGGTGCTCTTTCGTCGGAACAGTTTTCGTTCGACGAGGTACTCTTCGCCGCGATGCCGAGCCGCGATGGATTCCCTAGAGCCACCGGTTGCCCGCTCGTAGGCCAATAGTCCTTCTAGGACGTTGATCGTGGTAGCGAACGACGAACGGACGGAACCGTTCTCCATCTCGCAGTTCCACCCGCCGTCCTTGAGTTGCTCGATAAGTAGGCGGGCGACTATGGCGTCCACGTTTTGATCGAAGTAAGTGCCCAATGTGACGACCCTGCCATTGATGCATGGCTCGACTTCGCCCTTGAAGAACGGCTGCCCCGCATTTTCCCAATGGCAGCCGTCTCTGACCATCGCAACCGCTCGGCGTACGCGGTCAGAGTGCGGGTCAATTCCGAAATCATGCAGTAGTTGGAGTGTTGGCAGTGTGGAGATCCATGGTTGGCCTTGGTTCTTGACGGACTGGTAGATGCTCTGCGATGGGAAGCAGGCACCTCCCGCCCATTGGCCGTCTTCGCCCTGCATGTCCAGCAGTCTGGCACCCCATCCTTCCCTGGCGATTCTTCCGCGTTCGGCTGCGACTAGTTCGGGAGGTGCATTGGTCAGGTCGCGCATGACCTGCCAGCGCATTGCAGGGTCCGAGTCCAATAGCCAGTCGATAACGGTCACGCTTTTTGCAGAACTCATGCCCGACGCCATACTGCTCGACTGAGTAACTGACTTTTGACAGTTGCTGTGGTCGCTGCGTGCGACGCTCTCATTCAAGCCCTTGATATGAGGAAACGACGCAACGAAACTGCTGACCTCTCAATTGACGACTTCAAAATCTGTCAAGTCTTCTTTACTCTGTGCTTATTCTTCCGCCAAGCAACTTGCTAGGTCTGAGTAGACCTTTGAGACGACGTCGATAGAGCGCTCGGACGCCTTTCACATTGTTAGCGATCGTGCTATCCGGGAGAAGAAGCGGCCGCTAGGATTTGGCAGGAACGGGTTGGTCCAGCGTTGGACAAGTACATGAAAGGACGCGACGACTGGATGCCAAGCTGGTCCGAGTGAGGTCGATACGCTCGTCAGACGGCCTTTTGCGCAGTCTCTATCACTCCCGTGAGATTCACGAGCCACGAGGGCGCGTTTCTAGAAAGCTCTCGCGCAACCTCATTGCTGGACTTAAACCTCGAAGTCTCCCGTAGGAGCCGACTGAACGACCGGGGAAAATCTCTTCTGAGTCGACGATCTACGTGGTGCAACCGCTGTCTCTTAATGACGCTGGCCTTGCGGATCGCGCCTTTAACAGTCTTATCTCCGGCTGCAGCTGTTTGTGAAAGTTCTTCGCTCTCCTTCCAAGCCAGCTTCTTGGGACCGTACATCTGGACGAACGTCGGAAGGTTTGTGAGGGTTAGAGTGTCTGTCTTGGGATCGTAGTACTTTCCAAAGAAATTCACGATCATGTAGACGTCTCGTTTTTTCGTCTTGACCCTGTCCTCCATGAAAGGGGCGTAATCTGAGATTACGATGTTGCACACCTTGGAGAACGCAAGAACGCTTGAAAGAACGTCGGAGAAATCGTTTGAGAAATCAATCATTCTCTCGATCAAGTTCTCAGCGCTGGGATTAGTTAGAGGCGTCTTGAGATTGTCAACCGTGTTCCGCAACGCTTGACTGCTCTTTTCGCAATCACTCATTGACTTTTGATATTTCTCCAGTGGAGTCAGAAGGACTCTCTTCAAACGGGCGTCTACTTCCCTTGAGTCTTTGACATAATCATAGACCAGCTTGAACGAGCCAGCCAGGCCTAGGAAGCTGCCTGCCGCTTCCACCATAACGACGGGATCCATCAGGAATTCGCAACAAGAGTGTTCCCCAATAACTTTTGCAGCCGCCAGAGGGAATCAGCGGAAAATCGGACAGATGCTTTCCAGGTCTGATTGAACCAACTAATCTTCGAAAATACTTGACACGCGTGTCCTTCCTTTGAACTTGGACCCGATATAGTCCAAAGCATCTCTTGTCCAATCCGAGAACATGAACAGGGGGCTCACATAAGCGATGGCCACGAAGAGGAAGAGGACTACCCAGACATTGTAAACCGAGATGGTTAGACCGTTAAGCACGTCAAGTTGCCTTTCCGCCCCAACCCCGAGGATTATGATCCCCATGGCGCCGAACATCCAGGCTAATTGTCTCATGACGAGCTTCCTGTAGCCGGCTCCCCAACTTCCGCGCGTCGACAGGAGGCCGATCAAGCTGACAACTCCCGCGATGCCGAGAGCGATCTCATTGGAATGGGGAGTCTTCGTGAATCCCAAAAGATTGTCTGATGCTACGAGACCCGCGAAGGCCCCGCAGGCGTTGAGAAATCCCTTAGCCAGATTGTCTGGAAACTTCTTAGCGGCTGCAGCGAGCCAATGGAGAAACCACTTCGCCACCCATTTCACTTGCCATCTTGCTATCAGAGTCAAGGGATTCGATCGGAAGACTGGGAGTCGGAAACTAACCTCTAAGGCTATTGGACCAAAGGTGTTCCGTCCGGCGAAAAACCATAGTCTACTTGGGTATTGTTTGGCAGCGCAAACGCTATACCTTAACGCCGCCCGAATCGAAGAATGCAATAACCTCTTTTAGCGTAGGAGGCTATTGGGTATCAGAGTTGTATCAGAATGGAATCAAATGGACAGGAGAGACGTGACAGTGGAGGATGGGTCGCAGTGACCTTCAAAGTGCCGCCTCACTGGAAGAAGTTCCTGGCTGAAAAAGCGCGCGAAGCAGGCGTTGACCTGTCAACAATGTTGCGACTCGACACTCAAGCGTTAGTAGCAGCTTACTCGGAAAGATCTTTCAACGTGACGGACTTCAAGACTCTCTATGACAATACAGATAGTAATAGTAGGTAAGCTGTCGTTTTTCGCCAAGCTTGGCGCGAAGTCTCTCAACTTGTGAGGACTGCGTCACCAGGTTGAGAGTCCATCGTGCCAGTTCTCTGCCTCAGGATTCGAGCTGCAGACTCGAAGGCTTGTTCGGCCTGCTCCTTTGAGACTCTTTCGCCTTCGTGCATGATATCATTTCTTAGACTCTTCATCGACATGAGTTTCAAGTATTCATCAGAAGCTATTTGCTTCGACAGGCTGAGACTCTCTATTACATGGTCGACGGTCCAACCTCCAGGCTTTGCAAGTTTGTCTCGACGTGGTCGAGAAACCCCCTCGTCTTTCAGAAACCTCTTCCAGACGGTGTATAGATGTTTCTCAACGACGAGCCAGGATAAGACGAACGATTCCATATATGCGGAGTCCTCGAGGTGAGTATAGGCTTCCAAGAGGAAGCGTAGAGACTCTGCAAGTTCCGGGTCTTGCGTGACGCGGTCAGCACGCTCAATCCAAGCTTTGAACTGGTCAACGGTGACAACATCCCGCTTTTCGTAAACAGGGATTCGTGGTGGATTCCACCTCTCCTCCATGAGTCTCGCTCTGAGAGAGAGACTTGTTACTCCGTAACTGCCTATTTGTTTGGTGACGGGGTCGATGGTAGCTTCCCCGACCTCTTGTTCGCGGAATGAGAAGACGTCTTTTCCGTCCAACAATCGAACGGCCATTATTTCGTTCAGAAGCCCGGCAGCCTTGACTCGATCATTCTCGCCAATGGCTAAGAACCCGTCGTCGTTGGCGACGATCAATCGGCCCTTGTACGTCCCATGAAAGATTGTGACCTGAGGGAATCGCAGCCGTCCGCCCATTGCTTTTTCTCTGAACGTAGGCTTCGGCTCGCTTCCAATCCAAATTGGAGGAAAAATGAAACTGCCGTGACCGTTGATCGGAGGGTTTGGCTCTGACAACGGAGGAGGCGGAGGTTTATGGTTTTTCGCTGCTCTTGCCTGGTCTTTTGCCCCCTGGATTATTTCCAGCGCAAGTTTCGAGTGATCCTCTTTGGAGACATCTCCCCGCAAATACCAGACAAACGCCTCGGTGCCAAGAAAGATTTGACACCGTACTCGGCTTTTTCTACTGGTCTCCCAAAGGGTACCGCTCGCAGGTCGTTTAGAATACCGATAAAGCATCTCTCGATGATGTCGCGGAAGGTTACTGAACCCAGCGTTGCCCAAATACGGGGTTCTCCCTTTGGAATGGGTCGGTTCCACCTCGACTCTTCAAGAATAGTCTCTAGTTTGTCAACCCCCTCGTACATTTGGAAGGGACCGTTGACCGTGATCTCCAGGTCTGGGCGATCGTCAAAATGAGTCACAATCAAATATTGAGCGTCAGGCGGCTGAAACCAGAATAGGTCAACCTGACATGGTGCAGAGAAGTCGTCCAAGTTATAGAGGAATCGACGTTCGTCCCCAGTCAGTGAAAGATAACTGGACCTAGAGGTGTCTATGAAAATCCTGATCCAGTTTGATACTCTTTGCCTCGGGCCGGTGCTCTCAATCAGTTCTCCAGAAATTTGAGACAATTCTACTTTCGGAGAGCGAAGGTCGTCGATTTGAATGTATACTCACGACTTGTTCAGCTCCTTCACAAGGACCGCGATTGCGCGAATTGATTGCTCTAGGCTTCTGTGCCGTGTCCAGAGATGAGCTTCCAAGCTAGACTGTGAATAATCCGGTGATTTGCAGATCGGACAAGGAAGCGTAGCCACTTCGAATCTCACTTACAACGTCTCTTGCTGACGCCGCCCTGGACTACTGCACTTGGATAGAGCGGACAATCCTCGACTTGTGGCTTCTCCGGACGAGACGCGCAGTGAAACCTATGGCTCTGAACATGAAGCGTCTCTGGAGCCAAGAACATGCGGTCCGGAAGATTCGGCAAAGAGAGGGATGGGGATTACGCGGGGTATATTCGAGGTGGACCTGTGGTAGCCCGGGGGAGATTCGAACTCCCGTCGACGGGTCCAAAGCCCGTCATTGACCGGGCATGCTGGTCCCTTGCTAGTCCGCTACACCACCGGGCTACGCGCGGTCGTCTCGCAATAACATCTCATAAGCCTTCGTCGAGTGCAAACGATCCAGTCCTTGGTTCATTGCAAGGGAGTCGGAGCGACCGTCATTCCCACATTCTGATTTCTAGCGTTTCTCCAAAGTAGATAGGCCATGAAGGAGAGAACCGAAATTACGTAAATGAAAGGTAGGAAAAGCAGGATAGCGATCAGCCCAAGAAGAATCGACCAGTCCCTACGGGTTACTCTGATATCTTGATAGAGAGCGAATCCTAGGATCGCGACCATACCAATCGCCACATTCGTCCCCCAGCCCAACAGAGGGATTGGAGTTCCAGGGGTCATCCTCTCGGTCGTAATAGTATCGTACTCGGCTTGTGCGGCATTGTAGAGGAGCAGCGCGTACAATACTAGTCCAAGAACGAATCTGGAGGCTTCTTGTCGTAATCTCTTCCTGTCGAAAAGGATCGTGAGAAAGGCCATGAGTCCAGCAGTGGCTGCGACCGAGTAGGCCATTATCTCCAGCCAGAAGAAGGGAAAGAATGAGATTGTCACCCAGCTAAACCACCCTGGAACAGGCGGAGTTGAAAGCATAGCTTCTGAAGAGATTGCCAAGCCAGTGTTCCACATGATAATGATCAACCAACCAATGCCTAGGCCGGGGGTGAAAGTAGGAAGAGCAACCAGCAAATTGTTCTTGAAGATTCCAAGCGTGTCGATCGACGTCGGTATCTGTTTGACTATGTCTCGAGCTTCATCAGCAGGAACGGGAATCGAACTTGTAACCATAGCTAGGAAGAATTGGCCAATTGTGGCGAGTGCGAATATCGTAAATCTAAGCTCGCGCTTCCTAGAAGCAACCAAGTCGGCGATCTTCACGATTCCTTTCTTCCCTCCTTTTCCATTGTAATCGCGGTTTCGCCGTCCGCGTAGTAGCCCGGCACAATATCTCTCTTCTCGAATCCATGCTTCAAATAGAACTTTATCGCAGCATCGTTTGATTCTCGCACTTCAAGCCGGACCGTTGCTCCATCAGTCAGACGCTCCTCAAGCGCCCGCAGTAGGCCTGCCGCCACTCCAGCTCTTCGAAAGTCCGGGTGCACAGCGATTGATACAAGGTGGTAGTAATCCTCCGAACCGTCGATGATAGCATATCCGACCACCCGATCTTTCAATTTGGCAACCAAAAACGTAGTCGGGTTCTTTCGCGCAAGTTCCGCCAGCAGCCACCAAGGGTAAGGGTCAATGAAAGATAATTGCTCGAGTTCGAATACAGAGGCGAGATCTTCCTGGCGGAACGGAATGATCAATAGTTCATTGGCCGGATTCATCATGCTATTGATCTCCTACTTTCTTGGCTGCACGAACAAGCGTGGCGGCTACATTCTCACGACCCATAGCAACCACATAGGGTCCCAGTCTCGGGCCCGATTCGGATCCGATAAGTATCCGGTATAGGGTCTTGAACAATTTGCCTGGCTCCAGCCCGTGCTTCCTCGCTGTTGTGAAAATCACGTTCTGGATATAGTTCTCATCGTCGCTACTTGCGCTAACAATGGTTGCGAAGTCGAGCACAGCGTCTCTTTCAGGACCGTCGAGTCGGATATTGAGTTCAGGTGTCGCGGTCGTTTCCATGTCTCTGGCCCAATTCTCCGCCTCTTGCAGTCTCTGTTTGAATCTAGGATCTGATTGATCGACCTTGTATCCATACCCGGACAGCTTCTCGATAACAAACGACTCTTCCTTCCCTTTCGGAGCCACCTTGGCCAGGTAGACCATCAAATTGTGGGGCACGTGGGGTCCCGGTGATGTCGGAGGTTTCCGGTTCCAGACGTACTCGTACAGGCCGCGAAGTTTGGCCTCGTCTTTGGAATCAGGAGCCTTGGTCTTCCCGAAGTAAACGTCCTCTAAATTATCTAACTCAGCTACGAAGGACGGCACATCTTTCAGCTCGACGGGACGTGCTCCTGTGCTCCGTTTGAACATCAGCAGGAGTAGACTTTGGGGAGGTCCATACTTCAGCCATAACTGTGGAGCTATCACGTTGCCCACCGACTTCTGAAGCCTCCTGCCAGTCTTGTCCACGAAATGCTCGTACCTCGTGTGGTATGGTGCAGGCTCTCCCAGGATTTCTTCCATAATTCTGTCGTTGACTTTGACGGACTCTATCAGATCCTTTCCATACGGCTCGTAAGCAATCTTCAGCGCCGACCATCTGGCCGCAAATTCAACCTTCCAACTAAGCTTTCCTTGTCCCGAGTAAACATCCACTTCCCCTGTGTATCCACATCCTTCCAAGAAGGAGCCGCGAAGCTGCATCCCTTCGCACGAGTATTTGACGACGTGACGACTCGCGTCGTATTCCAAAGCCTTGGTTGTGTAGATTCGTCCACATTGTTTGCAAATGGCGAAGTATGGTAGAACTTCAGTGTACTTCTCCTGCCCTAACACTTCCTTGATTATTCGACCAACCTTCTCAGAATTGGAAAGTATCGTGTGGATCTGTCGGTTGAATAATCCCTGCGCGTAGGCTTCGACGGCTGAAATGTGGCTGTATTCGATGCCTGTCTGATCTAGCGCATCGCGGAGGAGGCTGGTCATGTGGCTTCCATAGCTCGGATGGCACCCGAACGGGTCGGGAATGTTCGAGACTGGATGACCGATGTATTTTGCCAGCGTTTTCGGCAGCCCAGCTGGGACTTTCCTTAGTCCGTCCTTGTCATCGGAGAAGAGTATGAGTTCCGCCTTCACGCCAAGAGATTCCAAGGCCATTTTGACCCCGTGAGCTCTGGCTACGTCACCATAGTTTCCAAGGTGAGGAACACCTGAGGCTCCCAGGCCGCTCTCGACCCTGATGACCTCGCCCAGTCGGCCCAGCTTTCGTTCGCGTTCGATTATTCGTTGGGCTACGCTGTCAAGCCAAGTGCCCTTGCCGATGATTTCCGGTTCGCTATCTTTGTGAGTAAGCAATGTTAGCACTCTTATGTCCTCGAACAGTATGCCCCATGTTGATAAATCATGATTCCGATGAAACTTGGATTCTTCACAGCCGGCAAATTGCCGACGGTCCGCTTCAACTCTCGCTCGTCATTCAGAACAGGGTTTGTGCTGCTCCTCTTTCCTCACTCTTTTTTCCGCAAGATCGGAAAACACAGCGTGAACGAATGGTGGCTTCCACCAATCCTTACTTTTCTTGACGAGTAAGCCCGTCGAGGTTACACGCGATTCGCAGCTCTATGTCAACGAGATGAAAGAGAAGAGAGCCGTTACGCCGAGAGGTATCTTGAGCCAAGAGCAGGGGTCCTTTTGCTCCCTGGCGCGAATATATCGGACTTCGAAAATATCGAAGCTAGAAATTATCTGTCTACGGAACATGAGTTATATCTCCTTGAAGGAACCAACAGTCTTGAAAATTGAACAACAAAAAATCAGCTATCTTTACTAGCCTTGTCTTGCTTCTTTCGGTTCTAGCCTTTAGTATAGTTTACTCGCGTGTCCATGCTACTGACCCCGTTTGCATCCCAGTCACTCCCTTAGACATGAAATTTGGAGTAGCTCCAACTGCCGCAGTCGTTGTTCTTGCCACGACAACAGTTACTGGGACAGTTAATGCGGCGGGGTGCGACATAGGTGTTTACATCTCAATGTTGGCTCCTGGAACAACGGTAACTGCGACCGTGACAGATGCCAACCAGGTTGGTGTCTTCAATGACGGTGCAACGAGCGTTTCGGTTACCGGCAGCACAGTAAGTTGTACGGGCAACCATGGAGGTATCAACACTGGACCTTGCAGCAACTTCTCGCCCAATGGCGTGCAGACTGGCATAGACGTTTACTTTTCATGCTCGGGAGCTGGCACCATATCAAGCAATACAATCGACAAGTATCAGAAGGGAGGAATTACTGTCAGGGACCTCGACAGTGTGACCGTTACCGGCAACACAGTTACAGGGCTTGGTTTAGTCAACTTCATAGCCCAAAATGGAATCGAATTTGGGTTCGGGTCATGCGGGCCAACGGTCTCCACCTCAAATGTCGGTCAAGTCACAGGAAACACTGTTACTGACAACCAGTACAATGGAAATGGCGGTAGGGCTCCACCTCCGTACATCTCCTCGGGGATTTTGGCGCAAGCAATAGGCGACCCAGGACCCGGTCAAATTCAATCTGCTCTCGTGACCACCAACAGGGCTTTCCAAAATCAGGGAAACGTAATCGTCATCGTAATAGTGTCACCGTAGTCAAAACCCTCTCAGAAAAAACTCCCCCTTTTCTTTCTCCTCGAACCCATAGCGCGCTCCCCCATTTAACTAGCACGCTGAGCAAGTGACCGGCATCATCATCCTAAAGCGAGCAGAGTTTGAGGATTTTATGTGTTCAAACCAACACTAACGCCTTCAGATGTCCAAAATGTAGCTATCGTGTTCTATCGCGGAAAACACGCTGTCACAAGTCACCCGATTCGTTTACCCAACGCATTTGGCCGGACATCTCAGGGAGAGACGGATAGCTTGGCTCCATCTAAAGAGGGGCCATGATTTTGGCGACCAAGGCCGCCGCCCAACAGACAGGAACCCATCGTCTTAGGAGTTGGAAAGCACAAAAGCCCGCCTCGCCTTTTCCGGCTCTCGGTTTACCATGCTGCAAAACTCCGACTTATCGCCCTGCCAATAAGTCATAAATGATGCTCGCCGGATCAACTTGTAAGTGGCTGATGGTTGGCGGCCCAAGTCACCGGATTCCGGCCTTCAAGCTTTCTGCAGGCTCAAACTAGCCGTATGCGCGAATTATCCGAAGGCAAGAAAGCCCTAGCCGCAATCTCCGGAGGCGTCGACAGCACCATATCCGCATTATTGGCCCGTCAAGCACTCGGCGAACGCGTCTTCCCAGTCTTGATCGACACTGGATTCATGCGTGAAGACGAACCTGAGAAAGTGAGGGACAAACTTGCGAGCCCTCCATTAGAGTTGAAGATTCGAATTGTCCGGTCAGCTGGACGATTTCTCAAGGCAGTTGCAGACGAGCCTTTGGCGGAGGAGAAGAGGAAGAAGTTCCGCGAGACCTTCTATCAGGTCTTGAAAGAGGAGGCCGACAAATTTGAATGCGAATACCTAGTCCAGGGTACGATCGCGCCAGATTGGATCGAAACCCAGGGTGGCATCAAAACCCAGCACAATGTCTTGGAGCAAGTGGGGATCAATCCTCATGCAAGATACGGTTTCAAACTCCTAGAACCTCTCTCAGAGCTCTACAAAGACCAGGTAAGAAGCCTCGCCAAATACCTCGCGGTTCCGAACGAGTTCTCAGAGCGACAACCATTTCCGGGTCCCGGATTACTTGTGAGATGTATTGGCGAAGTGAAGAGGTCCAAGCTTGAAACGCTCAAGAGCGCGACCTCAATCGTCGAAGACAGACTCGGCGCAGTAGGCTCTAACCAGTACTTCGCCGCGATTATCGAAAACAAGTTCGCAGACGAACCATCACCAAAGGCCCTTCGAAAAGTCGCCGCAGATGCACTAGATCTTCCCGAAGATGAGGTCCGGGCAGAGGCTTTCTTGGACAGGGTCACTGGAGTCAAAGGAGACGAAAGAGCCTATGCTCGGCTCGCCAGCATAGCCCTCCGCAATGAAACCCGTGAGGCCTTCGGCTGGCTTCACGACAAGCTAAACATCCTGCAATCCTCGGTCGTCGAGAGTTTCAAGGAAATAACAAGAGTCGCGATGTTGGTGAAAGATCGGCGGGGCGAGGGACAATACTCGATCATGATCCGCGCGGTTTCAACCAGGGACTATATGACTGCCAGCGTTACGCCAATATCTTGGAAGACCTTGAAAGACACTGCCGAGGACGTGCTGAAATCTTCGCAACGGATCGGGCGAGTTTACTATGACATAACTCCCAAACCACCAGCGACGATAGAGTTCGAATAGGAATGACCGTCGTTCCAGTAGTCTACACGAAAGGCCAATACAATCACCTCATTGCAAGAACACTGCAAGACCTCGGAGCCGAGTCCAAGCTATTGCCTGCAGGCACGAGCGTTGCTCAGCTGAAAGCCCTCAAGGCAGATGCATTAGTCATGGGTGGAGGTCCGCAAAGAGTCCGCAGCGTCGCTGATCTGACCCCGGAGCTTTCCAGTGCTGCTCAATTGATCAAGGAGGTAGAACTCCCACTTCTCTGCATCTGCGTCACCCACCAACTCATGGCGACCGTATATGGTGGAGAAACACGTGCTGCTCCAAAACCAGAGTTTGGTCCAGTAAAAATCTCAGTCGCAGAAGAAGATAGTATTCTTCGAGGTACCGGTCCCTCATTCACTGCTTGGGAGTCTCACAATGACGAAGTTGTAAAAGTACCTCAAGGCTTCCGTGTACTAGCGAGTTCAGAGAACTGTTCTATTCAAGCTATGAGGCATGAGAAGCAGAATCTGTTCGGTGTACAGTTCCATCCGGAGGTATCTCATACCACCCGAGGCACGGACGTAT
>VBBT01000046.1 GCA_005881695.1 Candidatus Bathyarchaeota archaeon
TGGAGGTAAGAAATCAAAAATGTCGTCAAGAACAACCGTCGAATACCCAAACATTCCGTCGATACTAGCTCTCGTAGGAGGCGCTTTGATAGTACTCTTTGACATATTCCTCCTGACCATCAGCATAGTCATACTGCCACATCTCAACTACACCAACTTCAATACGCCACGAGGCTACACAGGCAGTCCCGGCTCTCTCGCCGCAGGCTTCGTCGGAGCAATCGCAGTATTCGGCCTCATCTGTGGCATCATCGTCACAATGTCCGCTGTACTGCTGCGCCTAAAGCCCAACCAGCGACAGACGTGGGGCATACTGGTACTGGTCTTCAGCATCCTAGGCTTCTTCGGCTTCGGAGGCTTCATCGTCGGATCAGTTCTGGGAATAGTCGGCGGAATAATGACCCTCAGATGGAAACCGCTCCCGACAGCACCAACAGCACCCCCGCAATAGGGAGAACGGATCGGACTAGCGCGACGGAGAAGGGTGAGGCGAAGACATGGAGAAACTGCAGATCCTCCTGATAATGCTCGTATCGGCTGCAGGCGGACTCGCAGTCTCGGGATACATCCTCGCCCTAATCCTAACCCCCACAGAATCACCCTTGGAAGTTCTCTCTCAACTTCTCACGAAAGGATTCCCAGCCACCTTTCCATTTCTGGTATTGTTTTCCTCGCTTCTATTTCTCTGCACAGTACTAGCAAGCATGGTTGGGGTCATCTATTTCCTGGTACTACCTGAGATGAAAAACTACTACGCAGCCGGCAACGGTAACGGGAAAGAAAACACGGCCATCGTCCTCAGAACTCTTAAGCCTGAAGAAAGATGTATCGTCAATGTTCTAGATGTCCACGGAGGCACCTACTTGCAAAAGTACATCACGAAGGAAGCGGGTCTATCACGATTGAAAACGCACAGGGTGGTCGCGGCGTTGTCAGAGCGCGGAATCGTCCAAGTTGAGAAGTACGGAAACACGAACCAGGTTAGCCTTGCGAAATGGTTCCACGACGGGATGCATCCAGTGAAGTAATTGATCGAGGTTAAGTCGAGCTCTCTGTTTCTGGTCCGCCTACATAGCTAGGGGGCAATCTCTCGCCCATTCGATTCCGAGAAATTCTCCCCGGATTCCGCGTCTTTCGGATAACGAACTTCGTGTCCCTAGCTGGCCTCTGGGTCATCATCAGGGGGTGAACCGGTTTCTTTGTCCCGAAGCTCATCGGCGTCATTTTCAATGGACTTGCCTTAGCCTTCCTTGAGCGTCGGCGGCCCTGGAGGAAAAGAGATGTCAGTAGGCCGGTCAGCCCAGCTAATGCAATCTCCATCTGAAAGTTCGAAAGACTGAGTTCGATGCCCTCTTGGATGTATCCTTGGAGGGAGGCATAGTGGAAATACTTGAGAAGAGTCCAACTGGAAAATAGAACCGTTGAGACAAAGAGTGTGATCACTAATGTCTTGACAATGGCTGGTGTTCTGGCTGGTCGGGCCCCGTCTGGATTGGTCTCCGCCTTTTCTAGCTCATCTATCAAAGCTAGGGAGCTTATCCAACTTTTCGGATATTTGCAATTCGTAACTAACCTTGAGAGGGGGGAAGTACTAATGATGCGTTGTCCGTGAAGTTGCTCGATTCTCTTCAAAACTGAGGAATACTGTGGATGAAGTTGGATTCGGAGGCTATACTGCCTTGAGTTTTTCCCGGTAATGCTCGCGTAGCTTTACGATCTTCGGCGCGATTACGACCTGGCAGTATGGCTGTCGGGGGTTGTTCTTGAAATATTCCTGGTGGTAATCTTCAGCCTTGTAGAACGCCTTGAACGGCGTGACTTCAGTTACGATGGGTTTCTTCCAGACTTTCGCCGCGTTCGTTTCCTTGATAACTTCCTTCGCCACAGCCTCTTGTTCCGGATTGTGGTAGAAGATCGCTGATCTGTACTGAGTTCCGACATCCGCTCCTTGGCGGTTCAAAGTGGTCGGGTCATGAGTCGTGAAGAAGATCTGTAGGATTTCCTTGAAAGAGATCTGTTTGGGATTGAAGGTTATCTGGATCGACTCGGCATGTCCCGTGGTTCCAGAGCAGACATCCTCGTAGGATGGGTCCGGAACTTTTCCACCGGAATAGCCTGATTCCATCTTCTCCACCCCTTTTAGTTGATCGAAAATTGCCTCTGTGCACCAGAAGCATCCTCCTCCAAGAGTAGCTACTTGTCGATCCCTGCCAGAGGTTTGCTGTGAATCCATAATCGCATCTTCTCCAGCTAATTCTTCCTATTCCACGCAGGTTCTGAGACTGGAAAAGTCCGCCCAGAACTCTGTCGTTCAATCATCCAGTTCGGGTACTGGACCCGGTGTCTCGTCAGCTCGTCGAGTTTCCCAATCTGGTCGTTTGAGAGATTGACGTCGAGTGCGCCAAGATTCTCTTCGAACTGTTCCATCGTCTTCGCTCCTACAAGGACGATGTGGCCTTTCGACAGCAACCAGGATAGCGCGATCTGTGCTGGAGTCGCATCCTGTTCCTTGCCGACCTGCTTGACCCTCTCGACTATGTCGAAGCCTGTCTTCTCGTCGAAGAATGGGAAGAATAGTCCTCGATTGCCCGCTCGGGTCCCAGGAGGCTTGGAGTCTTTGGAGTATTTCCCGCTCAGCACTCCGCCGTGAAGAGGACTCCAGACCAGTAGACTCATCTTGCTATAATTGAGAAATGGAAGAATCTCATGTTCGACGTCGCGGTTCAGAAGGCTATAGTTCATCTGAGCCGTTTCATATCTGGAAAATCCTCGCTCTTCCGCCCTTGCTTGAACAGTGGCCATTTGCCACGCGGTAAAGTTCGATACACCTGGATAGTTTACGAGTCCCTCTTCAACCAGATCCTGCATTGCCTCGATTGATTCATCGAGAGGGACGCGGGCGTCCCATGAATGAAACTGGTAAAGGTCAACCCACCGAGTGCCGAGGCGTTCGAGACTTTGCCTGACGGCCTGGCGAATATGGTGTTTTGAGAGGCCGATCTCGTTGACGCCGGGCCCAATCCTACCTCTAACCTTGGTAGCAATCAGAACTTTGTCTCGGTAGGGCTGAAGCGCCTTCCCAAGGGTCTTTTCTGACTCGCCCTCATCGTACACGTCAGCAGTGTCGAAGAGATTGATTCCCGCATCAACCGCTCTGGACACCATCTTGTCGACAGTGTCTTGACCGAGTCCGCCCAGCTTCCAAGCGTCCTTCGATCCGAATGTCATCGCTCCGAGAGCAAGAACTGAAACGTCGACCCCAGTGTTGCCCAGGGGAGTGTACTTCATGTCCGCCATAATGTGATCTAGGGGTGAAACGTTACTTAAACGTGAAATGCCAATAATGTTGAATTGACGCGGTCTAACGAGGACCGTTCCTGTTAGCTCAGTTCCATCCAGCTTCTAGCCCGAAGATTGTAGGAGAGTGTCGGAAAGCAGCCTGAGTTAACCACAGCTCAGAATATTCGCTAGGGTGTTCTTGCGGTGTCAACGCGACTCTCCACTGTACGTTACCTATTTTAGTCAAATACCTCTAATACTCGCTACCCGATTTACGCAAAAAAGTAGGTCACCCGCGAAACCATGTCCCGAATCGACGAAAACCTCCATCGAATACTCAAAGACCACGGGCTGACAGAGTACGAGATCAAAACCTATCTCAAACTCGTCTTCGACGGACCCGCCACTCCTTTCGAGATCAGTGAGAGCGTACAGATCCCCTACGCCCGAGTCTACGGAACACTCGAGGGCTTAGAGAAGAGAAGATGGATCAGAGCAAGACCTGGAAGACCGGTTGTTTACGAGGCTAATCCGCCGAGGTCTGTGGCGGAACTAGAGTTGGAACAGAAACAGTCCGAAATGGTTGCTTTTACCAACCTGATGAAGCAAGATCTCCAAGCGATCTACGAGCGTCGCGAAGTGGTGAAGAACATTAGCCTCTGGGTTATTCACGGAGGGGATAAGATCTCTGACAAGATCGGAGAGATAGTATCGACCGCGAAGACGCGAGCATATCTCCAATTTGCGATTCTGATCCCCAAGGACGTGGAAGATCTTCGGTCACCATTGAAAGCGGCTCGGGAAAGAGGAGTGTCCGTGAAAATTCTGTCGTTCGTTAATCCTCGTTTTGTCGATCAGAAGAGCTTGTCATTACTTTCCGATGAGGCAGAGGTTGGAGTGATACAGGAACCGGGCGAAGAGTCTCCTAAACCCTACAACGTATGCGCAGTTGATGGAAGAGATACTGTCCTGACGTATCTCTGGAATCTTGAAACCCCTAACGAGCCTGGGTCGCGTATCGCGTTTCGGTTGTCAGACGAGGAGTTCGCTGGTGTCATGGACAGATATTTCGAATACTACTGGCTGAAAGCCCGGAGGATATGATTAGTTTGCTCTCCTCACGTCCCCTACTTCTCAAGGAGCACACACATAGGACACGTATGAGACAAGACACTACAGAACGAGACAGATTCGGGGCAGAGAAGTGAGAGTCCATGAACGCGCAACCTCAGAAAGGGAAGCAACGTGATTGGCTGACAATCGTAGCCGTCGTTCTGTTCATTTTGGTGATTGTTTTCGTAATACTATGGGGTCGCCGTGGATCGCCTGCATAATGTGCTTTCGATGGCGACCGGTGACCGGAGCGCATTGACCCTCTTCGGAGCGAGCCTATGACGGATGATTAGTTGGAACTAGTCGGACCCTCGTAGAAGGGTTCTTAGCTAGGAGAGAGGGATGGATAGTACCTAGTTTGTTGGTGTGGGAGGCCTTTGTGGACCCGCCGGTCCTTGTCCTGGTTGTCGTGAGTCCAACTGCGCCATGAGCATCATGAGTTTACGTGTCTCGTCAAGTCGTCTGAGCATGCTTTGCATCTCGTTCTTGTAGTAGTCTCTCTGTTGACTGTATTCTTGCTCGCTTAGTTCACCAGAACTATACTTTCCCTGCAATGCGAGATAGCCCGTCAATGTGGTTCCACCGAGCTGTTCGCGAAGGTTCGACAGACTCTTGCCGACTATGTCGTTGAGCTGGGTTGCTCGTTCGCCGAGGGCTCTGCTCACTTTCGCTATCTCTTCTTTGATCATTGCCGTTCGTTGTCGGAAGCCGTTAAGCTCCACGACTACTTTCTCTATCGATATTTCACTCACGACAAGGCACCTATGACTAGTAACGATAGGCTTGGGGACGAACCACATAGCCGCACCGTAACCAAAGACGACTAGGAGAAGTGACCAGTCAACGAACCGACCTCGGATGATGGTAAGTGTGCCTTGCTCATTGCCCGTCTCAACATAGATCGATAGACGCGTTGATTTCCGTGGGAGGGAAACGGAACGGGTCCAGTGTTCAGGACCCGAATCAGGAGACCGGCTTCTCTCAACGCGATACTTACCGGCTTGAAAATCGAGGATTTCACGATGAAGATGTGAAGTGGATTAGCCTTGATCACATCGTCGATCAACCGAGGTGCTTGGCTTAGAACCGCCTTTCTCCTCTCACTCGGCCGCAACTTGTCCACTGGAGAGACGCAAGTGTCTAAGAGATACAGGCCCATCGATTGAAGGCGTCGTAGCATCGATCTCTTGTCAACACCCCTCCGCATAGGTTCGTTTTCGGGCCAGAATTCGAGAGCCTTCATCGTCTCGCGAAAAAGATGGTCCTTGCCGATCGTAGTCGCGAAATAGAAGAAACCTCCGGAACTTGGCGGAGACTCCGCGATCAAGAGGAAGAGAACCTTTCGAGGTCGATATTTCTGCCTGGCGTGACTGAAATCTGTCGCACTAGACTTCTTGTCGCTCAATGGATGACGCCAGAGATCAATCCGAGTTGAACAGCATGATCTTCCTCGTCTAAGCAAAAAATGGGCTTGGCCAACAGTCTTAAAGGTCAGCGGCGGAGAATGAAAAACAAGCAAGAGCTGGACAGAATACACAATGTCTACTTTTCACGGTCTGAGGGAGGGCGACGAGGCCGAGGTAGAAATCACGCAGACGACACGGGACGGCCGAGGGCTAGGTCGTCTCAATGGACTGCTCGTTTTCGTCAGCGGTGCAACTCCCGGCGAAAAGGTGAAAGTACGAATCGTAAAGCTCGGCGTGAGGCACGCAGAAGCCGAACTTGTCGAAGCTCACAGAATGGCCACAGCAAGGGCGAGCGCGTAGAAGAAGATAGTAGCCAGCGAGTTTACAAGATACCATTTCGGCAGCCAGTGCTCTTTCACATAGTATCCTCCTCCCCATGAAGTCCAATCCTGCGGTCCCGGCCATGCGCCTGCAAAATGATACCATGAGATGTCCTCTCCCAGTGGGAGGAAAGCCCAGAGTCCCAAGGCGATCAA
>VBBT01000047.1 GCA_005881695.1 Candidatus Bathyarchaeota archaeon
CGCCCTAACGTATTCAACAGCGTTTGCAAAACAGAATCCTAGTTCCTGGACCGCGTTCGCGCCCGACTCACGGATGTGATAGCCACTGATGCTGATCGGGTGCCATCGAGGCATTTTGTGAGCACAGTATTCAATGAGGTCGACGGACAGCTTCAGCGATGCTTCTGGAGGATAGATGTACGTGTTCCTCGCGGTATACTCCTTCAGAATATCATTCTGCGTCGTTCCCCTCAACTTATTCTGAGAAACGCCCTGTTCCATTCCAACGGCAACATACAGAGAAAGCAGGATTGGTGCAGTAGCGTTGATTGTCATGCTCGTGCTGACCCTTCCGAGATTGATGCCCTCGAAGAGACGCCTCATGTCATGCACGCTGCTGATTGCAACCCCAACTCTCCCAACTTCTCCCGCAGCCCTCGGATGATCAGAGTCAAGACCGAGCTGTGTTGGTAGGTCGAAGGCAGTGCTGAGCCCAGTCTCACCGTGAGATATCAAATACTTGAAGCGACGATTGGTTTCTCTCGCGGACCCAAAACCGGTGTATTGCCGCATAGTCCACAGCCGGTCTCTGTACATTCCGTCGTAGATGCCCCGGGTGTATGGGAACTGGCCTGGTTTACCCGATGACCTTGCCCAGTTAGGTGGAACATCTCTGTTTTCGTAGAATTTCTTGACAGGTATACCAGAGTCCGTTGTCACAGTGTCCGTCAAGGTTTCTCTCCTATCTTGGCGATAATTTCCACCAGCCTCGACGCAGCCGTTTCTGGATCCAGATCGCGTTTGACAACTCTCCCAACCAGAGCATCGAGCTCTTTCTCACCTTCGAGACGCTTGACGGTTTGGTGATAGAAATCTGAGAAAGCGGCGTCTACAAGCTCAGACTCGATCCTCTTCCTCAATCTTTTCTCCCTGAAGCCTCCCGCCTCCAAGTGTTTCCGGAATTTCTCGAGCGCATCAACGACTGCCGGCACGCCTGTTCCCTTGACTGCTACTGTCTTCAGAACTGGTGGCCTCCATCCATCTCTCTCTTGCAGACCGCTTGCGATATTGTAGATTGTCTTGGCCGGGTTGACGAGGTCTGCCTTGTTAATGACGAACAAGTCACCAATCTCTGCGAAGCCTGCCTTGAACGCCTGGACCTCATCGCCCAACTGAGGCATCAGAACTACAACGGTGGCGTCGACTGTCGTTGCAATTTGAACCTCTGTCTGGCCCGCTCCCACAGTCTCGACGATAATGATGTCCATCCCGGCAGCGTCCAATACACGTATCGTGTTTCTTGCCGCGCGAGCAAGTCCTCCTAGGTCGCCCCGGGAGGCCATGCTTCGAATGTAGACTTTTTTCTCTAGGCTATGGTCCATCATCCGTACACGGTCTCCCAACAAAGCACCACCTGTGAACGCGCTAGACGGGTCGATGGCTAGAACTCCGACACTGCATCCCCTCTTACGGTACTCTTCGATTGTCTTGTCGACAAGAGTGCTCTTGCCAGTCCCGGTCGGACCCGTAACCCCGATAGTGTACGCTCTGCCGGTATGCGGGTACAATTCTTGAATGAGTTTCCGGCTCGGCTCCCCACCTGCCTCAACTATCGAGATGACCTTGGCAACGGCTCTATGGTCTCCTTTGAGAACTTGAGAAGATAGCTCCCGCGCCAAGTGGAATTCTCGACTCCGTTCTCGCCCCCAGAGCGTATTTCAAGATTCGGCGGTGAACGGCGTCAGGATAATGGAAAAATAGGAATCTCCGGGCCTCTTGTATCGTTTCGTGATCGTGTTTTGGCAAAGGGTTACTGGAAGAAAGTTCTAGACGAGGTCAAACAGGAACGGAAGGCTTCGCCAACGACCTTCGACAAAAAACAGCTCGCAAAGATCAAGCAAGAGAGGGTCCGTTGGGAGAGCAAGACGCTAAAACCATGGAGCCGTGATAGCCCTGAACAGAAAAGGGAATTCCGAAACCTATCGGATATTCCAGTAAAACGAGTCTACACTCCCGAAGATGTTTCGCATCTGAACGAGTCCGAGCAGATCGGGCTTCCAGGCGAGTATCCCTATGTCCGTGGCGTATACCCGACGATGTACAGGGGGCGACCTTGGACGATGCGCATGTTCTCAGGGTTCGGAACCCCTGAAGACACCAACAAGCGTCTGCACTACTTGCTGGAGCATGGAGAGACGGGTCTGAGCATTGCGTTCGATATGCCGACCCTGTATGGATATGATCCTGATAGTCCGAGGGCTGAGGGCGAGGTTGGACGTTGCGGCGTGTCGGTGGGCTCGTTGAAAGACATGGAGATCATTCTCGAAGGCATACCGTTGGAGAAAGTGAGTACCAGTATGACGATCAATGCTCCAGCATCGGTTCTGACCGCGATGTATGTTGGCGTCGCAGAGAGACAGGGTCTGAAACCGAAAGAGCTACGCGGAACTGTTCAGGCTGACATTCTGAAGGAGTACATCGCTCAGAAGGAGTGGGCTTTCCCACCCGAGGCACATCTCCGAATCATCCGGGACATGATGGTGTATTGTACGAAAGAGATGCCGCAGTGGAACTACATCAGTATCAGCGGATATCACATTCGTGAAGCAGGGTCCAGCGCAGTCCAGGAACTAGCCTTCACATTGGCAGACGGGTTCGCATATGTCGATCTCGGGATTGAAGCAGGGTTGAAGGTTGAGGATTTCGCGCCACGTCTTTCCTTCTTTTTCAACTGTGGAATGGACTTTTTCGAAGAGGTCGCAAAGTTTCGCGCTGCCCGTCGAATCTGGGCCCGGGTGTTGAGGGACAAATACAAAGTCAAAGACTCTAGATCACTGTTGTTGAGAACGCACGCGCAGAATTCTGGCGCGTCTCTAACATGGCAGCAACCCCTCAACAATATTGTACGAACAACCATCGAAGCACTGGCAACGGTGCTAGGCGGGACACAGTCGCTTCACACCAACTCTTACGATGAAGCATGGGCTTTGCCGTCAGAGGCAGCGGCTACGGTTGCCTTGAGGACCCAGCAGATTATCGCGGAAGAAACCGGCGTTGGTGACACTATCGACCCATTGGCTGGGTCGTACTATCTGGAATGGCTGACTGATGAGATGGAAGAGCGCGCGTTCCAGTACTTTGACAAGATAGAAAAGGCCGGCGGTTTGCTGGACGCTATCAAGACCGGTTTCATTCAGAGAGAGATTGCTGAGAACTCCTACCGCTACCAGCAGGAACTGGAGAAGGGAGAACGGGTCGTCGTAGGGGTCAACAAGTATCAGGTAGAAGAGAAGAAGCCCATTGATACTTTGAAGATCAACGAAGAGGCACAACGGCGCCAAGTTGCAAGGATAAACATGGTGCGGGAAACGCGGGACAACAACAAAGTCGACCAAGCGTTGGATGAGCTGCGGAAGGCGTTCAAGGATGAGAAAGCGAACTCCATGTATCCCATGGTCAAAGCGGTCAGAGCTTACGCGACGCTTGGGGAGATCATGGATGTCGGACGGAAGATTTTCGGAGAATACAAAGAACCACCGATTCTCTGACCAAGGGGAGCCGAGCAACGAAGAAGAAAGCAGAACCAAAAAAAGCTCGGATTAACTACGAGGTTAAGGAGCTAAGCTCCACAACTTGGCCTGATTTCGAGAAGTTCTTCGCGAAACACAACGGGGTTCAAGGCGGGTGCTGGTGCACGTTCTACCACCATACGGAAGGTCGTTTGCTGAAGGAAGGCTTGGAGCGGAAGGATGCGATCGCGCTGAATCGAAAAGAAAAGAAGTCTCTTGTCGCTAAGGGCCGATCTCACGGAATCCTGGTCTACGCCGGCAACCAAGCGGTCGGATGGTGCCAGTATGGTCCAAGGGGGGAGTTGCCTCGGATCGATTCAGGCCGCAACTACAGCAAACTGGACTTATCAGCTGATCAGGGCCGGAAACTCTGGCGTCTCACTTGCTTCTTCGTAAACAGAGACTTCAGGAAAAAGGGCGTAGCAGGAGTTGCCTTGAAGGCTGCGTTGGACTCGATTCAAAAGCAAGGCGGAGGAATAGTCGAGGCGTACCCGCCTACTTCTAAAGAAGGAGGATCTTGGGCCCTCTGGTTTGGAACAGTTGCCATGTTTGAGAGGGAAGGCTTCAAAGCCCATGCCAAGCTGGGCGAGAAACACTTGCTCATGCGCAAGACCCTCGCGTAAGGTGCTCCGTTGCTGTCGAGAGAGAACCTGAAGTTTCGCAGGACACCGAAACCTTGGATGACCGTAGAGAGCAGGAAGATCGCGTCCCTGGGAGATCTGAAGCTTCACCGGGATCGAATCGTCTCAAAGACTGGATTCGAAATGGTTCACCCTCGATTATTGGTTGATAACTTCTCGATCGTCGTCCCGGTCCTTGGTCGGGATAAGCTTGTGATGGTGTGGAATTATCGGCATGCGATCCAGGGCTGGGAACTCGAATTGCCAGCGGGCCATATTGAGAATGGCGAGAGTCCGGAGGCTTGTGCTAAGCGGGAGCTTGAGGAGGAGACGGGATACTCTGCGGGCTCGTGGAAGAGGCTTGGATGGTTTCATCCCTCTCCGGGGATATCTCCGCAGAGAGCATACGCCTATCTTGCCCGTAAGCTGAAGCCGGGAGTCTTGCATCGAGAGCCGTACGAGTTCGGTATGGAGGTCAAGACCCTCGGATTGCGGGATGCTTACAAGCGGTTGTGGCGTGGCGAGATTGTTCACTCGCCGACCGCTTCGGCTCTGGGCATTGCCCAGCCGGGGATTCTGAGAATGAAGAGAGCTATTGTTTTGCGCCGCAGTTAGTGCAGAACGTATTGCCTGGGGCCAGAGGGACGCCGCAGGAACGACACTTCCCAGTTGCGCCGGCTGCTGCGGGTGTTGGTGCTGGTATGGGAGTGGAGGGGGTGTATTGGAGAGTGGGCTGCATTGTTGGCGCGTACTGGGTATGTGATTGGAGTGTTGGGGCGGTTCTCATTGTCGGTTGCGTGTTCATCGCGGGCATGAAGGTTGAAGTGCTTCCTTTGCCGAAAAAGGCTTTGACGCGTGACCTGGTGAGATAGATTATCATCAGAACCCAGAAGCCTAGGGCGTAGCCTGCTTGGTAGAGCCCGGTGAACGCGACATAGGCTGCGCCGAGAATGGAGAGAACTGTGAAGATCATTCCTAGGGTCCAGGCCCAACCCTTTCCGTGGAGAAATCCCACGCCTGTGGCCAGCCAGATGAGGCTGAAGAAGAGAAAGACTCCACCAATGACGACTCCGACCGTTCCGATCCGGGTTCCGACTGCGGGAAGAGTTGTGAACAGGGCTGACAAGCCGATTATCGCGATGCTAACCAGAAATCCAAGGACCCCAATTAGGATCTCGATTATGCCAAGAATTGTTATACCGATTGGCCGCGAAGGCTTCTGCATCATGGGAAAATCGAGTCTCACTGGAAGGTGTTAAGCGGACTGTTACCAACCTCCTTCTCGACCAGTGAGCTAGGTCGGAATGAGTGAGCAGAAGGTAGAGAAAGCCTAATTCTGATTGCTTGAGATATCGGCTCGACTAGGGTGTCGAGGAAGCCGTTCCTGGCACAGTAGAGCGTGATACCATCGGGGTTCCCTTACCGAAGAAGACTTTGACGTGCGGTCTCATTAGATAGTAGATTATCAGTAGCGAGATTATCAGCGAAACGACGCCGCTGTAGTTGCCACCGATCATCTGAATTACGTTGAGAACTATTCCGATGACACTTACTATGATCCCTAGGGTCCATGCCCATCTCTTTCCACTGAAGAACCCAATTCCGACGGCTAGATAGAGGATTCCAAGAATCAAGATTGCAGCGCCGAGGGCGATTATCAAAGCCGATATGGTTCCTACGCCGAGCGAGGCCAGTCCGGGATAGCCAGCATTTGTAATTGCGCTTGTAATGTCAACAGATGCTGTTAGCGTACCAAGGAGGAGTCCAAGTCCGATGAGCACTGCTCCGCTAAACAGAAGCGCTATTGCTCCTAGGATTGCTAGTACAGCGAGAACTGTGACGCCGGTTGGTCGCGGTGGTTTTGGTTGCATGGCTACTATACACTCGCTCCGCAGCTAGGGCATCGCGTTGCTCCTGCGGGGATGCTTGCTCCACAGTTCTTGCAGTTCATACCCATTGAGCCCATTGGGGCTGAGCCCATCGGCATCGAACTCATCATTGGTGGTGGCTGCATTGCTCCTGCGGCCATCGCAGGCTTGTAGACAATTCCGAGAATCCCACCGATTAGGCCGAGGAGGAAGCCTATGAAGAAGCCTCCGAGAGAGGAGGTTGCGAAGCTGATGAGCGACAGTATGATTATGATGACTCCCCACATGGTGTGTGATGTAGGCTT
>VBBT01000048.1 GCA_005881695.1 Candidatus Bathyarchaeota archaeon
AAGACCCTGGGTTCTTTCTTGTGCTAGCTCGTACAGTTAGTTGTTCGTGGAGTGCTTCGTCCCGGATGAGTTATCGAGGGCGTGCACTAGGTTGACAACAACTCGCAGCGTTGGAAGCAGTGCGATCAGGAGGAATATCAGTGGATAAGCCCAAGGTGCGCTGGTAAAGTATTGAGTGGCGATGCCGTTGCTCACGCTGTAGAGAATGACGATCGCTATGATCTGGAAAATGTACGCTAGCAACGGGACGTAGGTCTCGTAGTTCTTGTACGCGTCCGAGACCGCCTTCGAGAGCTGTGTTCCGAACTTGAAGACGATGAAAGCCACGACAAGCCCGATCATGAATACAGCAATGTTCGCGATCGAAATGGTACTGCCCGAGATGGGCTGGCCGATACCTGGAAAGCCGAGCACAACCGCCTCGATAATCACTAGTACAATGACGCCCGCGATCAATCGAATGAACGCTGGCATGACTGGAGTAAACGCTCCCCACGTGCTGTTCGAGCCGCTTGATGTATTGGTCATATTTTCTTCACTGTTAGAACAACCTACCAAGTGCCATCCGATATTGCCCTGTTGAAACCCACACCAGCAGATTCGAGTAACAGCCTTCTTCATCCCCAGGCTCATATCGCAATAGAAGCTGATCCATTCCGGTCAATCACGTATCTTGCTTGAGGCGGGATTACCAAGGTTGAATCGTAATCCTCGATCACACATGGTCCCTTCCCCTTGGATCCGAGCGGCAAGCTGTTCCGCTGGAGGACTTGACACTCGATACTACGTCCATCCATGAACCAGACTTTCCTCTTCTTCGGCAGGCCTTCCTCTCGTCCGAGCGCACCCGTTATTCGAGCAATCGTTCCAGCCTTTCCTCTACAGTAGCTGCGAACGTTGACAATCTCAACAGGCTTGTCCGGTTGAGAATACCCATATTTCGCTTGATGTCTCTGGTGAAAGTCTCGAATAGCAGATCGAATCACGCCTCCAGTAACAATCCGGTTCCCTAGAGGAACCGATAATTCGTAGGATTGACCCTGATACCGCATGTCCACAAATCTCTGATAACTAACATCTCTATCTTCTACTCCTTCTACACGGAGCAGACTCTTGGCTCTCGCTTCCATTCCGCGAAAGATCTTCTCAAGCTCTCCGCCGTTCGCACCCTCAGCGTCTCCCAGAACGGTCCGGACAGAATCATGCAACGGCTCCGCAAGAAGCAGACCCAAGCTAGATAACAGCCCCGCAGCCGGAGGCACGACCACCTTCTCTATCTCCAGTTGTCCAGCAACCTCACAGGCAAACATCGGTCCCGCGCCTCCGAACGCCACGAGACCCATTTCACGTGGGTCGAGACCTTTTTCCACCGTCGCCGCCCGCAACGCTTCCGCAATCTTGGCGATAGCAATTCTCAGAACACCGATGGCCCCATCGATCACTTTCATCCGTAGAGGCTTCGCGACCAACCCATCAATGGCTGCGTATGCAAGCTGCGGTTTCAACGGTAGCTCTCCTCCAAGCAGGAAACTTGGGCTCAATCGGCCGAGAACAAGAGAGGCATCAGTCAGCGTCGGCAACCTGCCACCTTTCCCGTAGCAAGCCGGGCCCGGCGACGCCCCAGCACTCTGAGGCCCAACATGAAGAACGCGCGCATCATCGACCCAGGCAATGCTCCCGCCCCCGATTCCGACCTCGACGAGATCTACGACCGGAAATCTGACAGGGTATCCTGATCCTTCAACTCGCCTGCTTCCATGCAAACGGCCACCAACCTCATACTCATTAGTCACCTCGAACCCGTGGCCAGACCATACTCCTGCCTTTGACGTGGTCCCGCCAACATCTAGAGAGACGATGCTTCCAGTTCCACTGGAATAGAACTTGGACGCCACAGCTCCAGCGACTGGTCCTGACTCTATGAGCCGAGCTGGCTCCAATGAGGCTTGGTGAGAGAGCACGGTTCCACTATTCGATTGCATTACAAAGAGAGGCGCGTGAACTCCGAGCTCTTCCAATCCTTGTTCGAGTCTTTTCAGGTAGTCAGAGAACAACGGCCGCAAACACGCATTAACGACCGTCGTGCTGGTTCTCTCGTATTCTCGAAACTCCGGAAGAAGCTGAGAAGATAAAGACAGTTTCGCGCCAGGATGTTCTCTCCTGAAGATCTCTCCCACCTCCTTCTCGTGTTTCGGGTTGGCGTAGGAGTGAAGAAGGCAGACGGCAACGGACCCAATACCGAGTCTTCGTATCCTTCTCGCAACCAGAATAGCCTGCGATTTATCAAGCGGTTCCAGAACCCTCCCATCACACATGATTCTCTCCCGGACTTCGAATCTGTATCGCCTCGGGACCAAGGCAGGCAGACGCTCAACCTGAAGATTGTACAGCTCAGGCCTGTTCTGGCGCCCGATCTCCAGAACATCTCGAAAGCCCGCGGTGGTGACGAGAGCAGTCTTAGGAACGCTTCCCGTCAGAAGCGCGTTCGAGGCGAGCGTTGTTGCATGAATCACGACTCTAACAAGACCAGCGTCAACCCTCTCTTTTTCCAACAATCTTTGAACCGCATCGAGCGCTCCTAAGGATGGATCCGTCGGTGTGGTCAGAACCTTGAACTTCCAGACCCCGCGTTTCTCGTCCGTAGCCACTAGATCCGTGAAGGTGCCACCGATGTCGATTCCCACCATGATCGAATTTCTTGCAACCGTTTCATTTGCTGGCCTCAGATGATCTCACGCACCCCCTACTGTGTCCAAGATTCGACAGGTCACGTTCAGCTATCTCCAACTCTTAATATCGTTCCAGTTCATCCCGAGACATCGGTTGACTTCAGGAGCTAGATTACTATGACAATTCACGTTCTCCTAACCGCCGACAACCACCTAGACCCATCAGCAGTCCAGTATGGACCCAAGCGGTTCGAACGCAAGCGCGACTTCCAACGTTGCTTCGAAATCCTGGTCAACTTCGCATTAGAGAACAAGCCCGATATTCTTCTAATCGGTGGAGATTTCTACGATGGCATTCTGCCCGGCAATCCTACTAGAGCGTTCGTTGCAGAACAGTTCAAGCGTCTACATGAGAAAAACATCAAAACCATTCTCGTAAGCGGCCACCACGATACTCCACGCAGCATCGAGCAGGGCGCCTCCCCTCTCGCCGTTCACGCAAGATCCGGACACGTCTACTTCATACAAGAACAGCATCCAACGACTAAGAAGTTCAATTTCGGAAGTGAAACTCTCAACGTGACAGGGATGAGCCTCAACCCATCCCTACCAGCCGACGCAGATCCCCTCGCCGGTCACGAGATCAGCCGAGACGGGGACATCAACATTTTCCTGACACATTATCCGATCGAAGGCTTCGACGGCTACTTCGGCCAAGAAGTCCACATACAGAAATCATCTATCCCAAGAAACATCCAACTCTTCGCCTCAGGCCATCTTCACAATCATCAAAGAAAAATGATCAACGGAACCCAGGTCATCTATCCTGGAAGCACCGAGCGAGTCTCGTTCAACGAAGAAGGCGAGAAGAAAGGATTCATCTGGCTCGAACTGGACAAGACGGGAATAGTCCAACAAGAATTCCATCCAACCCCCGCCCGACCGATGGAAACCCTCAAGTTCAGAGTGGCTGGTGACGGAAGCCTCACACGACAAATAGAGGAAGCCTTAGCGAAGAGAATAGACGACGAGAAGATACTTCGCGTAAGAGTTTCTGGAAAAGTCACCCTGGACCAGCTCTCAACCTACAAGCGATCCGCACTTTACACCTACGCACAGGACAAGTTCTTTCACATCGAATTCGACGAAGAACAACTAAACGTTCTGACGATGGTCCCACTAGAGTCGCTTCCAAAAACCACTCCGCTCCAAGAACTAGACCGGACATTCCAGAACTTACTAGCAAAAGCAGGTGATCAAGAGAGACCGCTAGTCCAAGAGGCCTGGAAACTCACAATTTCAAAGCTTCAGGAGGAGGGAGTCGACTGAAACTTCTAAGCCTCTATGCTCACAACTTCAAGAAACTGAAATTCTCCCAACCATTAACCTTCACAGAAGGTATCTCGCTCATCACAGGATTGAATGAGAGCGGAAAATCCACCATCCTCGACGCGATCCTTTTCGCCCTCTTCGGCAGGATGGTCCGGCCCAGCCAGAAACCGAGCAACGAAGAAATCCTCAGCTACGGAACCGGCGAAGCTCAGCTAAAACTCGAATTCGCGATCGGCGACGTCAAGTACAGAGTAGTGAGAGAGGTTCACAAGACGAGACCGAACCGTGCACAACTCTACGAGCTAGGAGGCGATGGCCGACAAAAGACACTTGCCACGACCGTAAACGACACAACGAGCGAGGTCGAACGGCTCCTAGGCGGCATTACCTACAACGAAATTGTTGCTAGTAGTGTAGTCGCACAGAAAGATCTCGAGCGACTAATCAAACAAAGAATCGACGACCGAAGAAAAGTTGTCAACGTATTCCTGAACCTAGACAGTTTCAACAAAGTGCAGGACCAATTCGATACCGAGAGAACTCGAATAGAAGGCACAACCCGAAATCCGGGGCAGCTAACCGTTGAACGCGAGCGCCTCCAATTGCTTCAGGAACAATTGAGGAAGTACAGGGAAGCGGAGGCCCAACTTTCAACGTTGGCAGGGAAAATCGAGAAGCTCAAATCAGAACTTGCAGATTTGGAGAAAAAATTCGCAACCACAGATGCTCTCCATAGGACCCTGAACAAATACGATGAAGCTTTGAAACTCCAAACATCCCTTTGGCAAGAGATCCAGGACAAGTCGCGTCTAGCTGAGAACCTCCAGCTACAACTAGTAGGGATTTCATCCCAAAGAGAAGAACTGGAGAAAACTCGATCAGAAATCGACCAGTTCTCGGGACTTCCCGAGATAGAATTCCAACTCACCCAAGCCTCGAAGATGCTTGAAGAGTTCCAGTCCGCCGAAATCCGCAGAGTCCAGCTAGAGGAGTCCAAAGATCATCTCCAAGCCAAAATTGCAGAGAATACAAAGGGGGCCTCAAGTCTTGGAAATCCGAAACCGTTTGACCCTAAGCCAAGAAGAGTCTGGACATATCTCATCTCAACCTCGACGCTTGGCGCCGGAGCTATCCTCTCCTTCTTTCTAGGTCTCCCTCAAGTCGCAGTAGCCTTCGGATCCATGGCCATAGCCTCCCTCCTCTTACTGTCCCGACAGATCGTCTCGCTTTCCCAACAAGCTAGCAGCTCGAGATACGAGCAGGAACAGTTAGCCAGCTTGCAATTAGTCCGCTCTTGGGAGACCGAGCTTGCCGAAGCCCAACGAAACCTGACGGACATCCAAGAGGATTCCGTCAGAAAGTCAGGAGATCTTCTGGGGACACTGAGTTCAATCACACGGTACTCTGCAAAGGTCGGAGCGACAAAGGACCCTAAGGCCGCTTTCGAGACCGTCTCCTCGCTATTCGACAACGATAGACAATCGCGTCAATCTCTGGAAGCAAAGGTCAAGTTACTCGGCCAGCAATTGAGAGAAGAATCCCCAATCAGAGAACGCCTCGACCTTATCCAAGGCGAGATCAAACAGGTCGAGAAGAAATTCGGCGCGGCTCAGTTGCCTGACCTCCCAGAAGGCCTGTCCTTTTCCGAGACACTCCTTGAAGAGACCGCTGAAACGAGAGATACACTCAAAGAATCCGCCTCAAGAAATAAGGCCCAGATCGAAGACTCAATTTCCCGACAGCTAGAGCTACGCCAATTACTTGAGGAGAACACTGGTCTTGATGACCAGGTTCAGATGCAAATGAAAAAGGTGATGCTCCTAGAGAAGGACTGCGCGGTCGTCAAGCTTTCTGTCAAGGGACTGGAGCAAACTTCGGAGTCCTTGCGAAACCGTGTCAAGCCTCAAGTCGAACGTTACATGGGGCTCATTCTCCCCGTAATAACCTCCGGAAGATACAAGGCTGTGCAACTCGATGAAGACTATACAGTCAGAGTCTTCGATCCTGAGGCGGGGGAGTTTAAGTCCAAGGAGGTTTTCTCAGGGGGCACAGAAGACCAGCTCTTACTGGCAATGAGGCTAGCCTTTGCCCTCGCCCTGATTCCTCAAGCTAAGGGCCATAATCCCGAATTTCTGTTCCTCGACGAGCCTCTAGGCAGTTCGGACAGAGTTCGCCGGGAAGGAATTCTCGCATTGCTCCACCAAGAACTGTCACAGAACTTCAAACAGATCTTCCTCATTAGCCATGTTGGAGATCTTGAAGCGGAGGCAGACACCATAATCCAA
>VBBT01000049.1 GCA_005881695.1 Candidatus Bathyarchaeota archaeon
CCTATCTACCGCATACGATAATGGAACCATACTCAGATCCGACGATCTCGTCCTCGACCTCAGCGCCTATCGAAAAGATGTCTTCCAAGCAGTGAGTAATGCGTTTAGCCTCTCCATCGACGCAGGCTACGTGACCCCTGAGAACGCCCCGAGAATCCTAGGGAAAGGAATGAGAGAAGCGCTAGCGATCGCTGTTGAAGCGGGCTTCCTTGAAAGCGGTACCATCGAGCCAGTCCTTAGGCGCGCGGTGATGAACGCAAACGTGCTGAACCAAAAGATTTCTAGCGCAACACCCGGAAACCCTTAAGTGTAGGAATTGACGCTCGACTAAAATCCGATCAATCCTGAGAAAAGAGGAAAAAGTCCGGTGAAGTATGTTTACGCTGCACTCCTGCTGCACTCATCAGCGCAGCCTGTCACAGAAGAAAACGTGAAGAAAGTCATAACCGCAGCCGGCAGTCAAGCCGAAGAATCCCAAGTCAAAGCCCTCGTTGCGGCACTTTCTGAAGTCAACATCGACGAAGCTCTAAAGTCGGCCAGCGCAATGGCTGCACCAGTAGCAGCACCGGCCCCACCGACTGAAGCAAAGAAAGACGACAAGAAACCAGCCGAAGAAGAAAAGAAGAAGGAAGAAGAAGCCCTAGCAGGACTCGGGGCACTATTCGGTTAGAGAGTAAGCAAGGAGGTTCGCGGTATAGCTCCGCACTATCTTCTCCTCGAATCGACAATCCTCTAGAACAGTTCTCACAACTAAGCCTCGATATTTCCATAGCAATCCTGGAGGGATACGCTAGATGCCAGAAATAGACCCAGAAGAATTCGCCCTCCCCTACTTCAGAGAAATGGGCTTCATCCGAAGAAAGTGTCCATCATGCGGGAGTAACTACTGGGGGGCTCCCGAACAGAATACTTGCGGCGAGGTTCCATGTGCACCATACTCATTCATCGGAACTCCCCCCACAAAACGACGCTACACCCTAGCGGAGATGAGGATTCAGTTCATGGACTATTTCGCCGAGCGAGGACACACCCGGATCAAGCCTTACCCGATTGTAGCCCGTTGGCGTAACGACGTATACCTGGTAGGCGCGTCAATCTACGATTTCCAACCCTATGTGACAGAAGGGACCATGCCCCCTCCAGCAAACCCCTTGGTCATCAGCCAGCCCTGCATCCGTTTCACAGACATCGAACAGGTTGGCGCCGCTGGCCGCCACATGTCCATCTTCGAGATGGGAGGAGCACACGCTTTCAATTATCCGGACAAGGAAGTCTACTGGAAAGACGGTACTGTCCGTTACCACCACAAACTCTTGTCCGACGTGATGGGCGTCCCTTCGGAGTCGATCACTTACAAAGAACACTTCTGGTCAGGCGGAGGAAATGCGGGCCCGGACCTCGAAGGGATAGTCGCAGGGCTCGAAATATCGACTCTTGTCTTCATGCAGTACAAGGTCCAAGGACAAGAACTCATAGCCCTCCCGATCAGGACAGTGGACACGGGCTATGGGATGGAACGATGGGCCTGGCTGTCCCAAGGCTCTCCAAGTGGGTTCCATGCAGTATATGGGCCTCTGCTCGCGCAGGTTATGGAGTTGGCGAAGGTTGACCTCGACGAGAACACGTTATCATCGCTTACGAAGTGGGCAGGAATTTACGGAGCCTCGAGTCGAGCTTCTAGGGATGCCTATATCGAAGCGACGGCCCAGGAGACCGGCCGTGACAAAGACGCATTCCGTTCCATCGTCCAGAGCCTAGAGGCGGCATTTGCGATCACGGACCATACGAAATCGATTTCCTTCCTACTGGCCGAAGGCGTCGTCCCGTCCAACGTGGGCGAAGGCTACCTGACTCGCCTCATCATTCGCCGAGCAGCGAGGCTGGCGCGACAGATAGGAATCCTTCAGGAGCTTCCCGGCATAATCGAGGGACAGATCAAATTGTGGGGTGGAGAGTTCCATCTCCTCAGAGAGATGAGAGGAGAGATACTGGACGGCCTACAGATTGAGGTCGAAAAATACGAGGAGACGATCAGCAAAGGGTCGGAAGCGGTTCTCAGACTTTCAAAGGAACTCTCGAGTCAAGGCGTTCGAAAGATCCCAACCGATCAGCTCGTTCTGCTGTACGATTCTCAAGGCCTAGCTCCGGAGATCGTGAAGGAGAGCGCTGAGAAGGTCGGAGTCGAGGTCGACGTTCCCGAGAACTTCTTGACGTTAGTCGCCGAACGACACTCAAGGCCGACCAACAGTCTTGAGGCGTCCCCCTCCGAGCCCGAATGGGAAGAGAAGCTAAAGGATCTTTCCGCAACCCGAGCGTTATACTATGACGATGCCTATCAGACAAGCTTCCAAGCAAAGATAGTCGCAAAAGTCGCGGAAAACGCCGTCGTCCTAGACCAGACATGTTTCTATCCTGAAGGAGGTGGCCAGCCTGCCGACCACGGCGAGCTTAGGGTTCGCGATAAGAAAGTGAAGGTCACAAACGTCCAGAAGGTCGGAAACACTATCGTTCACTTTCTAGACCAGCCCATCGATCAAGAAATCGATCTGGTTAAGGGAGAGATTGACTGGCAACGCCGCCAGAACCTAATGCGTCACCACACAGGCACTCACGTCCTGATCGGGGCTGCGCGTAGAGTGCTAGGCGAGCACGTCTGGCAAGCCGGTGCACAAAAGGAAGTGGAGTCCAGCAGGCTGGACATCACGCACTACCGGGAGATTACGCCGAAGGAGAGTGAACGGATCGAAAAGCTAGTCAACCAAGTCATTCTGCGAGACCTACCCGTGCAGGTTACATGGATGGCACGTGAGAAAGCAGAGGCAAAGTACGGATACAGGCTCTATCAGGGCGGAGTGGTCCCAGGCTCCAAGATCCGAGTAGTAAGAATCCGGGGATGGGACGCGGAAGCTTGCGGAGGAACACACTGCAAGAGAACCGGAGAACTAGGAGTCTTCAAGATCGAGAAAGCTAGCAAATTGCAAGACGGCGTCGAGAGAATTATCTTCGCGGCAGGCGAGCCCGCGCTGAAGCGGATCAATCAACAGAGCGAAGCACTTGCAAAAGCGAGTGAACTGTTGAAGACAACGCCTGACAAGCTTCCAGAGTCAATCAAGGCAATAGTTGCAGAGAGAGATTCTCTAGAGAAAGAACTCGAAAAAGTCCACGCAAAGACTATGGAGGCCCATGTCAAACAGCTCGGAAAGAAAGCTATCAATTTCGGAAGAGTCAGACTCGTACTTGCAAAGACGACGAAGAGACGAGGAATCGATCCCGTTGAGGTTGCCAATCGGCTCAAGGAGTCCGACCCCAATATGATCGTGGTAATATTCCAGGTATCGGAGCGCGTTCAGATCGTAGCCGCGGCTGGCGACGAGGCGGTGAAAGCGGGCATCAACGCTGGCCAAATCGTGTCGGAAGCCTCGAAAGTCCTCGGTGGTGGTGGAGGAGGCAGACCCTTCTTCGCGACAGGCGGCGGATCTTCAAAGGACAGAGCGGACGAGGCGTTCAAGGTCGCAGAACAGATCATTACAGAACAGCTGAGGATAGCAGTCCCAGCGGAGGGAATCAGTAACGCCGGCCAAGCTTGACTGGCCCGCCCTGGAAAGAAAGTGGCAGAAGAAGTGGAACGGGCGCAAGATTCACGAGACAGACCCGGACCCTCGCAAGCCCAAGTACTATGTGACAGCAGCTTATCCTTACCCGAACTCTCCCCAGCATATCGGCCACGCGAGAACCTACACGATCGCCGACGTTAACGCCCGATATCACCGGATGAGAGGCTACAACACTCTCTTTCCGATGGGGTTCCACTATACTGGCACTCCACTCTTCGCGATGGCGAAGCGTCTACGCGAAAGCGACCCTGAGATCTTAGAGACCTTCACAAAGATCTACGGGATCCCACCCGCCACACTGGAGAAGCTGAAAGATCCGAAGTCGATGGCTTCCTACTTCCGCGAAGATATCAAGAAAGGAATGATGGAGATTGGGTTCTCCGTTGACTGGCGTCGGGAGTTCACGACCATCGACCCGTTGTACAATCGCTACACCGAATGGCATTTCCAGACCCTGAACCGGAAAGGACTGATCACGAGGGGAACACATCCGGTCGCTTGGTGTCCCAACGACAAGAGCCCGGTAGGGGTTGTGGATACTATGGGAGATGTCGAGCCTGAGATCGGTCAGTCCTATTTGGTTAAGTTCGAAAAGCACGGGGTATTCTATCCCACTTCGACTCTGAGGCCTGAGACTGTATTTGGAGTTACCAACCTGTGGGTTAACCCTGACGCCAGCTATGTCAAAGCCAACGTCGACGGTGAGCACTGGGTTGTCAGCAAGGAAGCTATCGAGAAGCTTCAACACCAGAATCACAAAGTCGCCGTGGAACGTGAGATTCAGGCAAGCGAACTGCTGTGGAAGACTGTCCGGAATCCGGTCTCGGGCAACGAGATCCCGGTCTTCCCGGGAAGCTTCGTGGAACCCGATAATGGCACGGGCGTTGTCATGTCCGTTCCGGGACACGCCCCTTACGACTACCAAGCCCTAACTGATCTCAGGCAGAGGTACGATGATTCAGCGGAGGCGGGGCAGCTCCTGCAAGCGACCACGCCAATATCGATCATCAGACTTGAGGGCTTCTCTGAACTCCCAGCAGCAGATCTGATCCAGAAATTCAAGATCAAGGACCAAAAAGACCACCATCTAGAACATGCGACCCAGGAACTATACTCGAAAGAATTCCACGACGGCATCATGAAAGAAAACACGGGAAGCTACTCTGGGATGCCTGTTGCTGAAGCCAGGGAGGCCATCGTCGAAGAACTGACGAGAGAGGGAAAAATTGAGACCTTATTGGAACTGAGAAACGCGCCGGTAGTCTGCCGGTGCGGAACTAAGTGCCTAGTCCATATTCTAGAGAACCAGTGGTTCATCAACTACGGTGATCCTGAGTGGAAGAAGCTCGCCCACAAATGTCTTGACCAGATGACCATTCTACCGGAAGAGCTTCGAGCCGAGTTCAACTACACGCTAGACTGGTTGAAGGAGAGAGCGTGCGCACGCACAGTGGGCCTGGGGACGAAGCTTCCGTGGGACCAGAACTGGATCATCGAGGCCCTGTCCGACTCAGTCGTCTACATGGCCTACTACATACTATCCAAGTACTTCGCCAAGGACTGGGTAGTATTCAGGAAATTCGAAAAGGACACATCGAGATTACCTGATGCTTTCTTCAACTTCACGATATTGGGAGAAGGAACCGTTGATACGGTCTCGGAGCAGACCGGGATCCCCAAAAGAATCCTGAGCGGGATCCGAAGCGAGTTCCAGTACTTCTACCCAGTCGACATGCGCCACTCGGCCAGAGATCTCGTCTCCAACCATCTATCCTTCTACATATTCCACCACTCAAGCCTATTCCCCGAGAAGCAATGGCCAAGGGGAATCGTGGCTAACGGCTTCGTCCTGATGGAAGGCGCGAAGATGTCAAAATCACTTGAGAACATAATCCCGCTCCGCCAGGGAATCGCCAAGTTCGGAGCCGATCCCGTCCGCTTGGGAGTCATGGCGACCGCGGAACTGGGCCAGGACACGGACTTCAGTGAAAGCCTCGCGGTATCGATTCAGGAAAGACTGTCCACTCTGATAGGACAGGCAAGAAAACTAGGTGCCAAGAAAACAGTTGGGAAATCGAAACCCTCCGCTCTCGACCGGTGGATGGTCAGCCGTTTGAGCAGCGCAGTCCAGACCGCCACAATTGCACTGGACAGGTTGAGAGTCCGGGAAGCGATCAACATCATTCTCTACCAGCTCGACAACGACATTGCATGGTACAAGCGAAGACTGGGGCCGAAGAAGCCGAAGTCAGACAATCGCGACCGAATCCTGCGAAAGGTACTGGAGACGAGAACGAGAATGCTGGCCCCACTTGCGCCACATACTGCGGAAGAGATCTGGAGCCGTATCGGAAACAAGGGATTCGTTGTCCAGACCGACTGGCCTGAAGAAAGCGAGTCAGAGAAAGATCACACAGCTGAGCGCGCGGAGACACTCGTACGACAGGTCCTAGATGATACGGGCGAGATTCTGAAGGCCACCGGCATCACCCCGAAGCGCATCGCCTACTACACGGCGGCCGACTGGAAGTGGCAGGTCTATCTCAAGGCGTTGAAGTCTGCGGATGAGAAGAGGAATCAGGGTGACTTCATCAAGGATGTTATGGGCGACCCTAGGCTCCGATCGCTGGGAAAGAT
>VBBT01000063.1 GCA_005881695.1 Candidatus Bathyarchaeota archaeon
TTGTGGGGGTTAGTTGAATCGCCATTTTTTCTACCAACCAGAGGGATGATTACAACTTAGCCCAAGCCTAGCCATAATCAGGGCGTAACTGTGAGGTTACCTTCACAGTCACAGATTTCCTGACTCCGAAGCTATGGGAAAAATGATATGGAACTGTTAAGGCAACTCTTGTTCAATTCCCAGATCGTCCAAGAATCATGAGAGGGTGTCAAGTGTAGGTTGTCGTCTCGGGGCTCACCGGGAACAGACTGACGCACATCCTCCGTGCGGTTTTGGTGCCCTTAAATATGACATACGTCATGCCGCTGTTGTCGAACTACAGAAAAAGACGAGACTAAGATCGTTTGGAACCTAAGTGAGAAAGTGAGAAGGATCCGGATTTGAGCCAGCTAGAAATCAAAGACCTACACGCCTCCATTGAAGGAAAAGAGATACTGAAAGGGGTCGATTTTCAAGTCAAACAGGGCGAGATACACGCGGTCATGGGACCGAACGGCTCTGGAAAGAGCACCCTGGCCTCCACAATAATGGGACACCCGAAATACAAAGTGACGAAAGGCGATATCAGCTTCGACGGACAAACACTGCTAAACCTAGCGCCAGACGCAAGAGCCAGGAAAGGAGTCTTCCTCGCATTCCAGTACCCCTACGAGGTCCCAGGAGTATCACTCTCCACCTTCCTTCGAACGGCCTACAACTCGGTCCGACAGGGAGGAAAGAGAGGGGACCTGGGCCAAGAAATGGTTTCAGTTCTCGAATTTCGGAAACTCTTGAAGGAAAAGCTCAAGCTCTTGGACATGGACGACTCCTTCGCAACCCGGTATCTGAATGAAGGGTTTTCGGGGGGAGAGAAGAAGCGGTGCGAAATACTCCAACTAGCCGTTTTACAGCCAAAAATAGCCGTTCTGGACGAAACAGACTCCGGACTGGACATAGATTCCGTGAAAATCGTTGCCGAAGGCGTGAACAAGCTGGTAGGCCCCGAAATGGGCGTCATGATCATCACACACTACCAGAGAATCCTCCGTTACATCAAACCCAACCACGTACACATCCTCCTCGACGGGAGAATGGTAAAGTCGGGAGGACCTGAACTCGCGGACGTTCTGGAGGCAAGAGGTTACGATTGGGTTAAAAAGGAAGCCCTGAACTAGGACTAGGTAGAGAACATGGCAATCAGTATAACCGAAAAGGCAGCGGTCAAGGTCCAAGACTACCTGAAACAAGTCAGCGACCCGTCCCTCGCCCTACGTATCTTCGTCAAGGCTGGAGGCTGTGCGGGATACCAGTTCGGTTTGAAACTGGACAAAACCAGCGACAGCGACGTCGTCGAACACAAGAACGGGGTCAACATCGTAGCCGACCCAAAGAGCGCAGACCTTCTCGGAGACGCCGAGATCGACTATGTTGAAACGGAGATGGGCGGCGGCTTCAAGTTCAACTTCCCTGAAAGCTACCTCACCTGCGGTTGCGGACACAGTTTCGTACCGAAAGGCAAGGAACAGGCTACCGGGGCTCGCAGTCCCGAAGAGCACCACGCCCACTACTAAGCCTCCACTAACTTTTCCCGGACAGCTTGCCCAGAGCACTGTCAGGGGACAGGCTACGCAAAAACAGGCGACAGCATACATTCACGGGAAGAAACCGTACGATGTCGAAAAGGTCAGACGCGATTTTCCAATTCTCAACCGCCTGATCAATGGAAAGCCACTAACATATCTTGACAGCGCGGCCACCTCCCAGAAACCTAGAGAAGTTATCGATGAACTGACCCGTTTTTACAGCGAGTATAACGCGAACGTTCACCGTGGAGTCTACAAGATCAGTGAAGAGGCAACTGCCGCCTATGAGGAGGCACGAGCCAAGATTGCTCGGCTGATAAACGCAAACAGTCCGAACGAGATCATTTTCGTTCGCGGGACAACAGAGGCAATCAACCTAGTCGCCAAATCATGGGGCACCGCGAACGTTGGCATCGGAGACGGAATCATTCTAACCGAGATGGAGCACCACAGTAACATTGTCCCATGGCAACTAATCGCCAAGGAGAGGGGGGCCCATCTGAAGTACGTGGGGTTGACCGATGACGGCCATCTCGTCCATGACGACTTTCACCAGCACCTGGAGTCAGGTGGAATCAAACTCGTCACTATGACTCACGTGTCGAATGTTCTCGGGATGATTAATCCGGTACGTGAGTATATCCGCGAAGCCCACAGCAAGGGCTGTCGAGTCCTTGTCGATGCTGCCCAGTCTGTCCCTCACATGCCCGTGGATGTCCAGGACCTTGATTGTGACTTTCTCGCCTTTTCAGGTCACAAGATGTGCGGGCCAACGGGCATCGGAGTGCTTTACGCGAAGAAGTCGATACTCGAAGAAATGCCTCCTTATCATGGAGGTGGCGAAATGATCCGGGAAGTCCACCTTTACGAATCAACATGGAAGGACCCTCCGTACAAGTTTGAAGCGGGAACCACCAACATAGCGGGAGCAATTGGCTTAGGGAAGGCGGTAGAATATGTGTCAGGATTGGGACTACGTAACATACAAGCGCATGAACAAGAATTGACCGAATACGCTCATGACAGACTTGGGAAAATCAAGGGCCTCAGAATCTATGGTCCCGAGAATCCGAGGACGAAAGCGGGAGTGATAAGTTTCAATTTGGGAGATGTCCATGCTCACGACATGGCGACCCTTCTAGATGAAGATGGAATTGCAGTGCGATCTGGCCACCACTGCGCACAGCCATTGATGGACCGACTAGGTGTCTCCTCTACTACCAGGGCAAGTGTCTACGTCTACAATACTGAAGACGAGATTGATCGACTAGTAGAATCCGTAGAGAGAGCGGGAAGAGTATTCAAAGTATGAGTTCCATCTATTCCGAAATAATTCTCGATTACTACCGGTATCCCAGAAACAAGGGGAGCTTACCCCATGCTCAGATCCATGCACGAGACTCGAACCCGCTATGCGGAGACGTAGTCGAGATGCAACTTGAGATAGATGAAAAGAACACTGTGAAAGATGTGAAGTTCAATGGGCAAGGCTGTGCGATAAGCCAAGCATCAGCCTCCATGCTAACTGAACTCGTAAAGGGAAGAACTGTCGATGATGTCCGCAAGATCTCCAAGGAAGACGTTCTCTCATTGATCGGTGGACAGCTTACAGCGGTGAGACTAAAATGCGCACTATTGTCCCTAAAGGTGTTGAAGACAGGAGTCTACAACTACATCGGCTCCACCGATGCTACGAAGGAAGAACTGTCAAGCCTCTAGTCTTTTGAAAGAATGATGGGCGATATGCTTACCCGCCACTGGTGTCGCCCTCTTTCTCGTTCCTCTGCTGCTTCAGTTGCTCCTGTACTTTCTTGAAGAAATCCTGGTTCTCGACCTTCTTTGCCTCCGCGTGGATAGCTTCAAGATCCACCTTCAACACCCTTCTCAGAACTCTTCGCCGCCCAAAGACTATCCAAGAAACTAGAACTGCGAGCCCGCCAAGTAGCGCTATTACCAGAACAAGAAGATAGCTGAACGTTAAACTCTGTTGTGGTCCAGAGGGCATATCGACGAGAGTCGAGGTTGACCCTTGTCCCATGTTTCCGTAAATATCCGTAGCGTTGACTTGAATTTGCCAGATTCCAGCGGGATTGGTTGCGTTGACCGTGTAGCTGCCGACCCACTTGCCTCGGCTCTGGTCATAGAACAATGGTAGCGGGCTGCCAATTTGGCTCGAACCTCGGTACGTTGTGGCGGTGACTGTTCCGCTTGTGAAGTTGTACCCTCCAGGAGTGACTACTGATGTGTAGATCACCACAATGCCTCCGATGGTATAGTTGTTGCTATTGGTAATGACGGAAACAATGAGAACCGCTGGTGATACTGTAAACGGCTTGAGAACGCTTGAGATTGGCCCCTTGTTCCCATAGCCATCGTCGAAGCTGTTAACCTCGACCGTAGCGACCCAAGGACCGACCTGGCTACTAAGAGGGATCTGGAATGTTCCGTGAAAAGCATTCAAACCCGAGCTGTAAGTCATTGCCACATAATGCGATGTCGAGCCATCGCTCTCGACTAGACGTAGATTCACGGAACCTGTTTTCACCGTTGCGCCGTTTGGATACGAGGCTGAGAAACGAAAATCTTCCGTCTGAGACGTCTGTAATAGACTCCGGCTTACGGTCAACGAAGAAATGGTCACATTAGTCGCCATGACACTGAACGACTGGAGGTCTGGCGGAGTTTTCACCGGAGTCCCAGTTAGGGTTACAGTATAGTCACCAACCGGGAGCGAGACGGGTATCGGCCAAGCGTACGAGATGAGCCCAGTGGCATCGGCCGTCTTGTTCAGCGGAAAGCCAGTGACCAGGCCACTCGAGCCAGCGATTTTGAGAGTGACATTTCCCCCGGGTAAATAATATACAGCCTTGATAGAAACAGGAAGAAGCCGCTGGTAACTGAGACTATCTGTGAGCCCTACTTGAAACTGAACAGGCGTCCCAACACCCGTCGACCCCACCAACGGTGGCTGAGTCTGATTGACCCACACCGCATAAACACCCGTGTATGCTAGGCTCGCACCGGAACCGAATTTACCAGGGTAGGCAACGCTCTCCACAAACGACGCTGCGTGAGGCGCATTGGTTGAGTTGGCGGCTTGATGGACGCTCCCGGATGGATCCTTTACAGTCCAAGTAAAAGCATAGTTTGCGACCGTGTTGGCATTGGACACGTTTAGGATGAGCAGAACCCTCGCCGTGTTACTCTCCTGCAATCGTGCAGCTGAAGTCGATAAATTGTATGTCTCGCCCAAAGCGTGGACAGGAAAGCTCAACATAGTGACGAACAGAAGCGCTGCTAGTAGTGGAAGTAGGACGCATCGTCTTAGCTGCGACAAGAATTTCCCTCTATCCCATATTTCGCCTCGTTCTGGCCTGTCCACATCGAAACCGTTCGGTAATTGATGTGGGAATTAGGGCGAGTTGACTAAAGGGCGATGTAACTTGAAACCGCGTGAGAGGGTAAGAACGAAAGTGAAGGCACTCTGCGGTAAGAAGGGTCGCTGTGAGCTTGCTGCAGCCTCAGGCTACTTCGACAAAGATATCTCCGTTAGCTACCTTTACCTGATGCTTGCCCAGCGGTCTCTCCGCAGGCGGATTAACGGCTTCTCCCGTCAGTAGATTGAACTGTGACAAGTGCAGTGCACATGTGACGTTGTCCCCGGTGAGAAACCCCATGGACAGGTCGTACTCCTCGTGAGTACAGGTTCCGTCCCACGCGTGGATTGTCCCGTCCAAGTTGACTACGAGGATCCTCTTGCCCTCATGTTCTATTCCCTTCATCGACCCTGGGGGAAGATCGGCGACAGAACACACTTTGATGAGAGTTCCCAAAGAGAGTCGCTACCGATACTTGTAGTGTCTCTCGAACAGATCGGCGGAGACGCTTTCTTTCTCGGGTTCCTCTTCGAATTCCGGTAGTTGTTCGGGGCTTGGGGGAATTTGTCCTCCCCTTCCCAGCCACTTCTCTTCAATGAGGTACTGTATTGCAGCTCTCACCGTTCTGAGCGGTATGCGCTGGACAGCGGGGTGTAGGAACCCGATAATGATCATCCTCTGGGCTTCGCTCTGCGACAAGCCTCGAGACATTAAATAGAAAATCTGTTCCTCATCCACCTGGCTAACTGATCCCGAATGAGTAGCCTTCACCTCATTCGTCATGATCTCAAGCCCTGGTATTGCGTCGGCTCTAGCCTTCTTGCTGAAGATCATTGCGTGTTCAGCAAGATATGAGTTCGAATTCTTCGCCCCTTCCTCGATTCGTATCATGCCCTTGAATATGGTACGTGCCGAGTCTCTCAATACTCCCCGTGCTAGTACGTGTCCGGTTGTGTTGGTGGATCTGTGCGTAAGATCGGTGACTGCGTCAACTCGCTGAGACTCTGCCCCAAAGACGATTTCTACATCCTCCGCGGCAGCACCAGGTCCGTTTAGGACGCTTTCTACTCTGGAGCGGGTGGTTCCTCCACCGATGTGGCCTATCGTCCAGTTCATGCGAGAGTCCTTCTGGGCGACGCATCGTCTGTTCAATGTGGAATGAACGTCACCTTCGAAGTTCTGTAGACTAGCAAAGTTGACCTCCGCATCCTCGCCGATGTAGACTTCCGTTACCTCGCTGTAGAGGGCGGGCCCCTGTTGACCGGAGTCAAGCTTTGAGTAGGCTTCCTGTAGAAAGTTCAGTTTACTGTTTTCCTCGGCTATGATGATGTTGTGGGTGAATGCCGCTTGGTGGCGACTCTTGAGGAGGACGATGTTTCGGAAGGGAATCTTGATGTTAATCCCTTTCGGGACGTATAGGAATGTACCCGCGGTAAAGAACGCGTTGTTCAGAGCCGCAAACTTATCGTCATCAGGAGGAATCGCCTTCGTAAAGTGGCTCCGGGCCAGTTCTGGGTTGTTGGCCAGGGCCGAGTGGATGGTTGAAAATATGATCCCCTCTTTCTCCAGGGTCCCATGGACCTCCGTTCGGACCATCTGAGAATCGACCTGGAGGGACATAGTCGGCTCGTCTCTCTCCCTAACGAGATGGGCGATCTCGTGCGGTATCGATTTGAGATTCGAGGGCAGACCAGGTTCGAACGAATCTAGCGTGAGACCGGATAGTATGTCCACGTATTTCGTGTAGAGGGTTGATTTTTCGAGGGGTAGTTTGTTGAAGTAGTCGAGTGCGACGAATCTTTCTCTGCTGACTTCTTGTGGTTCGGAGAAGGATGCTGAGACTTCTTTTATCATGCTTTCTGTGGGGCTGGCGAGCGATTTGCCCATGGCTGGTTTACCGTGTAGATCGCTGGGCCCGTTAGAAGGTTTGGTTTCTTCGGTGTTTAGCCGACGGCGCCTTCCATTTCCATCTCGATTAGTCGGTTGAACTCGACCGCGTATTCCATTGGGAGTACTCTGGTGAACGGCTCCATGAATCCGGTGACGATCATGCTTAGAGCCTGGGTTTCTGTCAAGCCTCTGGACATGAGATAGAACAACTGGTCCTCGTTGATCCGGCCAACTGTTGCTTCGTGGGTTATTGTCGCGTCGTCCTCGTTGACTTCCATGTAGGGGTAGGTTGATGTTTTTGATTGCGCGTCCATTAACAGGGCGTCGCATCGAACGCTGGATTTTACTCCGACTGCTCCCTTGGCCACATGCACTAGTCCTCGGTAGGTGGTTAGTCCTCCGTCTTTGCTGACGGATTTGGCTGTGATTCTCGAGCTGGTGTACGGAGCGAGGTGGACGGCCTTTGCTCCCGTGTCCTGATGGCGGTCTTTGCCCGCGAATGCTACTGAGACTATCTCTGCTTTCGCCCTTGGTCCGACGAGATAGACGGAAGGATACTTCATCGTAAGTTTGCTGCCGACGTTCGCGTCGATCCATTCGACGCTGGCGTCTTCGTAGGCGTAAGCTCGCTTGGTGACGAGATTGTAGACGTCAGACGACCAGTTCTGGAGAGTT
>VBBT01000064.1 GCA_005881695.1 Candidatus Bathyarchaeota archaeon
GAATTTGAACCCTGGCGGCAGCGTAAAGGATCGAATTGGCAGAGTCATGATAGAGGAGGCCGAGAAGAAAGGTCTCCTCAAGCCAGGCGGGACAATCATAGAGCCAACATCCGGGAACACCGGTACCGGACTCGCGATGGCCGCATCTGTCAAAGGCTACAAGATGATCTTCACGATGCCCGACAAAATGAGCGAGGAGAAGCGAAGCCTCCTCCGAGCCTACGGAGCCCGCGTAGTGGTGACTCCCACTAACATATCTCCCACTTCGCCTGAGCACTACATCAAGGTAGCCGAGCGCCTTGCCAAGGAAACGCCGAACTCCTTCATGCCCAATCAGTACGTGAACATGGCGAACCCTATGGCCCACTACCAGACGACCGGGCCGGAGATATGGCGGCAGACCGGCGGAAAAATAGACGTTTTCGTCTGCGGAATGGGGACGGGTGGGACGATCAGCGGGATTGGACGATTCCTGAAAGAGAAGAAAAAAATGATCAAAGTGGTCGGTGTTGATCCCGAGGGGTCAATATTCTACTCACGCTATCACGGAACAACGGAGAGACCCCACCAGTATCAAGTGGAAGGGATCGGAGAGGACTTTATGCCCAAGACCATGGATATGAAAGTCGTAGACGATGTTATCGCTGTCTCAGACCGGGATGCGTTCAATTTCGCGCGACGTCTCGCAAGAGAAGAAGGAATACTCGTAGGGGGATCCGGCGGGGCAGCAGTCTTCGCCGCATTGAGGATCGCAGAAGCTATGAGTAAAGAGCAGATGGTTGTTACTCTCCTGCCTGATAGCGGGCGTAACTATCTCAGCAAAATCTTCTCTGACCAGTGGATGAAAGAACAAGGCTTCCTGTAGCGGAAGGTCGAACGCTTGAGAGACAGAGACGTGATGAATCTACTGGACCAACTCGAACTATACACACTAGATGATGCCCGGAAGGAGACCTCTCAGAAAGACTACTGGCTTTTCGTCTACAAGAGCATGAAGAGCGGACTCCTAATGACGAAGAACATGGAGAAACACCTGCAGTACAAACTGAAGGGCCTAGGCGTTCAAGTCTAGAGAAAAAAGCCTAACCCGAACATGAGATCTCGACGAGGATAAGGAGATAACGAAGGATTCGATGAGGTCGTGACCATGACAGTTGTAACGGTGGAGAAGGATATGAGGCCCTGCGAGGCATTATGCCCCAAACACGGGGTCCAATGCAAGCTGAAGATGTTTGAACAGGACGCCTTCCCGATGCATGCTCACATGATTGATCAGAAGATGTGCACCTGGAAAAAATAGCCCTCTCCTTAGGCGCGTTGGGCCGAGAACCTCTCGGCCTTAGGAAGAGAACTGCTCCCGCAACGACAACGGCGATTATTCCTGCGATAACTACGTAGAAGATGGCGGGCGCAAGTCCCAGAATCGTGGAAGGTGCGGGTGCGGCCGGGGATAGAGTAGCGACGTGCACATTGACGGTTGCGGTATGCGTACTGGTTCCACCTGTGGCCTTGATAGTGATCGTGTACAGGCCGGGTCTACCGCTGCTGCATGTCAGAGTGCTTGTGCCCGAGGATTGGATGCTGGTGGGGCTGAGGCTGCATGAAATGCCCGCCGGCGCTGCGACAGCAAGTGTGACCGGACCTGTGAATCCACTGCTGGGAGTAATGATTAGTCTGGTCACGCCCGGATTGCCCGCTTCAATATTGATGGAGCCGAAGCTCGCCGAGATTTCGAAGTCGAGCAGGCCGGCCAGCGTAACAGCAACAACTATCGTGATCATGTGCGAATGGGATTTGCTTATTCCTGTAATCGTAACGGTGTAGTCTCCCGGCGCTGAGGCGCTGAAACGCGCCGTCGCCGTTCCTGATCCGAGAACCAGACGTTGAGGAATTAGGGATACTGATAGCCCTGTGCTTGGATAGACGGTTGCTGTGACGTTCACTTCGGAGTGGAATCCTCCCTGAGGAGTCACGGTTACGTTTGAGGTTGCGGTAGTGTCTGCGGTCAAGCTCACTGAACTAACTGCCGTGATTGTAAAGTCGGGAGCGGCCGAGGTCGTGAAAGTGAATGTCGCTGTGGCGTTATGTCTGATTTCGCCTGAAGTTCCGAAGATTGTTACATCGTAGGCTCCCGGAACACGGGAAGTACACGAGACGGTCGCCTCACCCGAACTGTTTGGGATTGCGGCCGGGTGGATCGCTGTGCATGAGAGGTCTGCTGGAAGAGGAAGGTCTGAGAGAGCTACGGTCCCAGTGAAACCATTGATAGGGCTTACGAGGATGATTGCTGTGGCAGAAGTAGTTCCATCAGCTGGAACAATACTTGGATGACTGGCTCCGACCGTAAAGTCTGAAATAGGAATCAAATTGAATTTCGAAGCGGTTGCTCCATGTGATTCTGTGCTTCGTTCGACTACTATTGGGTAGACTGCCAAGCTGAGCACGAATAACAGGAGCAGAATCTTGCTACTGGTCGGAGAGCGACTCAGAGCATCCCTGAATCCTAACAAATTGCGCCAAACGTATGATAGCAACGTGGTGCTGCGGTTTTTCGGTGAGGAATGTGAGCTTTGCTCAGAAAAGCTCCCTAGACTAAAGATCGTGGTTTGGTCCAGTTGGGGGCAATGATTGATACGGAAACTTATGGAAGACTGCTATGTCGAAGGCTCGCTCTTGGGCGGGGTCTTTCTGGTGTTGACCGTAGCAGACACCTCTCTTGTCTCAGTGTTCTCAACTACTAGGAACCATTTCCCGTTCTGGGGAGCCTTGAACTCTAGAGTTGCCTTTTCAGTATTCTCTTCGCCTGTCTCGCTCCAGAATTCCTCGCCAAGATCCAGGCTCGTCAAGTTGTCTTCGTCAAGAAGGTAGAAGTTGACTCGGCCGTTAGCCGTAACGTCACACGTAATCGACTTGCCCTGATCTAACTGCACGTCGAAGTTGACATAGTCGCCCTTCGCTATTGCTGTCGGTTTGCCGAGCTCTGGTTCTGACGGGACAGGTTTAGGCTGGATGGGAATCGCGAGGGTCGTTTTTGGCGGAATCGGTTTGAGCAACGCCTGATTTGGAGCGGTGGGTTTCACGAGAGTGGACCTGTCTGGACTAACAACCCCGGGAATAGTTTTCGGAGGTGTGATCTTCGGGATCATTGCGTTCTGAAAGTCGGACTTTAGTTGCGAGGAAGATTTTGACGGGTCATGTTTTGGAGAAAGTTTCTGTTCCTGTCTTCCTGGCACTTGATGGGGTCTCGCCGTCTGCTTGTCTTGCGCTCTTTCACGAGAATATTTTGACTCTGGTAATCCCAGATGGTTTGCGGGCTTCTTGTTCTGTGAGCGGCCCACCCCACCAGCAGCATTGCCGAGAGGCAATAGTGTTGTGACAGAGAGAGTGGCGAGTATCAATAGTCCAGCAATCGTCCAAGACAGGGCTTGGAGAAGAGCGACTATCGTAAGAATTATGCTCGCAAGGTTTCCCAGTAGCATTATTGGCTTAGAGGCCAACTTGGGCTCGTCCGCTTGTAGGATTGAATTCCCGATACCCGGCTCAAAACGTCACTGTAACGCTCGGGAGCCGGCTGCGGTCGGCACGTCTACCTGATTTGGTTCTTAGTGTAGTAGATTAGGGCTCGGTTCTTGCTCTGTTCCAATTGCATCAGAAACCATCCGTCCGTTTCAGCGCGTCCCGCCCACGAGACCAGTCGAATGCTTCGAGGCCTCGCTCTCCTGTCTCTTCTCGCTGTACGAACGGACCCGATCGCGCCAATGAGACCCGAGAACATGTCTTGGACTCTTCGGGTTATTCTCGCCCAGTCTTCACGTGCTTCCATTTCCATCTTCACGATAGACATTGTTCCGTCGGATCGGATTATCTTTGAGCAAGCGAGCGCCGGCATCAGTTTGAGGGGCACTGTATGGTACTATCTAGCTGGCGTACGCTGGTACACGCCTTATATCTTCGTGGCGCGAACTTTCAATCGTGTAATGTATGTTTGAGCTATTCCTACGCGTTCAGCCTGACGAGAGAAACGAGGATCCTCACAATCGTCTGAGCAAGAAGTTCCCGGGAGCGAGGATCGCGTTGTGGTGCAACGATCACACGGATATTCTGGAGATCGAGTCTGATGGCCTGGACTCTTTTCAGGAGATGCAGAAGGAGCTCATCTACTATTCCAAGGAGTATCAGAGTAAGATCATTGCGAAGACTCTGTGCCAGGACAAGTTTCAGATGGTGGTCCGCACCTGCATCTGCGGCGTCGGACAGGGAACCTCTGTAGGTTCAATTGTCAGGGCGAACAATTTCCTCCAGATGCCTCCGCCAGTATTCTTCGGAGGATGGGAGTATCACCGTTTAGTGGGGTTCGAAGACAACGACGTCAGAGGTCTACTCAAAGGCTTAGACAAAGTGGGAAAAACAGAGGTGTTGCATAAAGGGTCTGCTGAAGGCATGACCGACGATGCTTTTCTCTTGTCACTGAGTAGTTTGTTTGGGAATTTGACTGAGAAGCAGATGAAGGCTTTGTTGGCTGCGATCGAGGGAGGCTATTATGAGATTCCGAAGCGGACGACTGCGGATGAATTGGCTGGGAAGCTGGGAACGCCGCGGAGCACGCTGGAGGAGCATATTCGTAAGGCGGAGAGCAAGATTGTCCTGGCGATGGCGCCGTACATGATGATGTATGCCCGGGTTCCAGAGTCGCCGTTTACTAGCAAGACTCGGGCTGCGACGGACCCTGTCGGGACCAGGTTCCTGAAGCAGCTAGCGGTACAGACAGCGGCCAAGACAAGAAACAACTGAAACCGGAATGGGCACACTCGTCTGTTGTTGCACGCAGGTTCTGGGAAAAAAAGAGACAGGCTGTTAGCCTAGAGCTGGAAATAGGATCA
>VBBT01000065.1 GCA_005881695.1 Candidatus Bathyarchaeota archaeon
CAAGTACACTGTACTGACGAACACAACTATCGGCGCGTTCATGTCCCAGCTTGATGGGAACATCGTCCTCATCGCCCTTCCCACAATTACGCGGAAGCTGAACGCGTCAGCGTTCGAAGCCCTCTGGGTATTGATGGGCTACATTCTCATGACAGCGGTCCTGCTACTATTGTTCGGCAGATTGGCCGACATGTACGGCAAGGTGCGTCTCTACAATCTCGGCTTTCTCATCTTTACAATTGGCTCGGGGCTCTGCAGTCTCGCCCTGACCGGGACGATGCTTGTCTTCTTCCGTCTCGTCCAGGGAGTAGGAGCCGCGCTGATATGGGCGAACAACGCCGCCATTCTGACTGATGCATTTCCCCCGAACGAGCGCGGACGGGCAATCGGGGTCAACCTTGTAGCGGGTATCAGCGGATCCGTGATCGGTCTCATACTTGGCGGGGTCTTAACGGTGGCTTTGGGCTGGCAGTCCATATTCTGGATAAACCTGCCCATAGGCGCATTTGCAACGTTCTGGGCTTACAAGAAACTCCGGGAACTCGGGACTGTCAAGCATGAGAAAATAGATCTTCCAGGCAATCTGCTGTTCGCGGGAGGATTGTCCGTCTTTCTCATCGGGCTCACCCTTGGAGCGCTGACAGGATATACTCTTCTCGACATGGGATTGATGATCGTAGGATTGGTCTCACTCGCGGGATTTGGCTACGTGGAGCTGAAAGTTCAGACCCCGTTGATGGACTTGAAGCTGTTCAAGATCCGACCCTTTACTGCGGGAATCCTGAGCAACTTTCTCGCCTCTATCTCGAGAAGCGGAATCTCACTCGTGCTGACCATCTTCTTCCAGGGAGCGCTGCTCTACGATGCGCTGACTGCCGGTATTCTCCTGATCCCCTTCGCGGTGGCCTTCGTGACCGTTGGACCTTTGAGCGGTTTTCTCTCTGACAAGTATGGCGCGAGGGGTTTTACCACGGGAGGTCTCTTGATATCGGCCTCGGCGCTGTTCGGGTTCGCCGTGGTCCCGGGGGATGCTTCCTATCCGATCCTTGCATCGCTCATGGTTGTTAGCGGGGCTGGCGGTGGAATGTTCGTCGCTCCGAACATCAGTTCGATCATGAATGCGACGCCAGTGACAAGGAGGGGGGTCGCTTCAGGAATATCCGCTACACTTGTCACCACGGGAGCTCTTCTCAGCCTTTCAATAGCGTTCGTTGTCTTGGCCACGAGCATTCCACTGAATGTACTTCAAGCCGTCTTTGCGGGCGAAACCCCCATGGGCTCGACGGCGTCTAGCAACATTGCTCTGTTCGTGGGTCCCATGCATACGACATTCCTGATAATGGGAATCATGAGCCTTGTCGCGGTCATTCCGTCAGCGCTCAGAGGCCAGAAGTTCACAGGTGTACCCGAATCAAAAGCAGCCACGGCGGAGCCAATAGCATAGTTTCGTAACGTCGATGTGTCCTAGGGTTAGAAGCTCTGAGTTGCGTCGCGAAAGGGTGTCTTCGCTGTGTTCTAAGGCTTCCAAGTCGGCGCGAGGGTTTTGCCGAAGAAAGCCCTAACGCTAGGTTTCATCAGATAGTAGATAATTCCCAGATCGATTACAATGCCGATGGCACTGAAATAGTTTCCGAAAACCACCTGGATAATAGAGTTAATGATGGATAGAACGAAGATCGCGATTCCCACATTCCAAGCCCAGCCCTTTCCAGAGAGAACGCCGATTCCCTCGGCGAACCAGAAAAGACCTACGAGAATGGAGAAGACACCCAGCGAAGCTAGGATCGTGGCGACATTGCTGGTTGTCACATATGAGACGAGTTGAGGGTATCCCTGTGTGCTCAGATAGTCTTTGAGGGAGGATGTAATCGTGCCAACGGCAAGGGATGCTATTAGCAGTGCTCCGCCTGCAACCAGTCCCGCGACACCCGCGAGAATGGCTAGAGCACCAAGTATTGTCAGTCCTTCGGGCCTATGACGTACGGGCGTGACTTCCACGGGCTGCAAAACCAGCAATAACTGTTTTCAGGTTGATAGTTAAAGGATTTTAACCAAATATACGCCAAAAAGTTAACAATCCTCCGTTCTAGAAGATTCTTTATCCATCCAAGGCTAATTATTCGACCCGTACCTAGTCCTTGGCCATGGTTCTAGTCGCGAAGGACATTGTCGAGAAGGAGTTTCTCTCTCTTTCACGAGAAACAACGGCGCTAGAGGGGGCCCGACAGATGAAAGCGAAAAGGCATGGATACGCGATCATAGCGTCGTCCACGGGAAGTCCAGAAGGAATAGTTACAGAGTGGGATTATCTCTCCAAGATCGTGGCCGAGGGAAAGGACCCTTCACACGTGAAACTCGGAGACATTATGACAAGTGATCTCGTCTCTGTGGACGCGAACGTCGGACTAGATCAGGTCGCGCAATTGATGACGCAAAAAGGGATCCGGAGAGTTCTCGTCCTGAAAGACCGTAAAGTAATCGGGGTTATTACAGCAGCAATCATGCTCTCCAGATTGAAAGAGTATGTCGACAAGGTCTCCTCTACAATCGCAAGACTCCAATCCCCAATGATGTAGGCACTCTACACGACGGGGCAACGTTTAACACAGGAATTTGCGCCTTCTAGTATGATCTCCTATGGCCCAGACGCTCCAGTTCAACGGACACGGCGAGCTGGCAGCGGAGATTCTGCGGCTGAAACGTGAGAGAAACGCGGTCATTCTAGCCCACAACTACCAGGTTCCAGAGGTCCAGGATATCGCAGACTTTGTAGGCGACTCCCTAGGACTATCGCAGGCCGCGGCTAGAACGCCTGGGGACGTGATTGTGTTCTGTGGGGTTCACTTCATGGCGGAGACCGCCTCGATAATCTCGCCAGAGAAAACCGTTCTACTGCCGGACCTAGGGGCGGGCTGCTCTTTGGCGGCGACGATTGATGGAGAGAAGTTGCGGGCTTGGAAGAACGAGCATCCGAACGCTATCGTGGTCTCGTACATCAACACGACTGCAGAGGTAAAGGCTGAGAGCGATTATGTTTGCACCTCCAGTAACGCGGTCAAGGTTGTAAACAGCATCCCGCTGGACAGGGAGATTCTGTTTCTTCCGGATCTTTTCCTAGGGGCGTTTGTGAAGGAGAAGACCGGTCGCGAGATGGAGATATGGCCAGGGGAGTGCCATGTGCATGCCGGGATAACGCCTGATGTTGTGAACCAGAAGCTTGCGAAGAATTCTGATGCGGAATTCCTGATTCATCCTGAGTGTGGTTGTGTTACGCAGTTTCTGTATTTTGCTGAGAAAGGTGATTTCAATATGCCGATGGTTCATGTTGCTTCGACGGAGGGTATGGTTCGTCGGGCGAGGGACTCGAGTGCGGACAAGTTTTTGGTTGCGACGGAGACGGGGATTCTTCACAGAATGCGAAAGGAGAACCCGGACAAGATGTTTCTTCCGGTGAAGGAGGATGCTGTTTGCCAGTACATGAAGACGATAACCTTGGAGAAAGTGGCTAATTCGCTGAGAAACATGGTCCACGAGGTCAGGGTCCCGGACGAAACAGCTGGAAAGGCGCGCCTGGCCATTCAGCGCATGCTTCAGCTAGCTTAGCTTAAGAGTGCCCGCGGACGAATTGTAGAAGCGAGGAGTCCCAATCGTCTCTATTCGATGTTGGCTCGGGAGCAATCGTCCCTGCACTGGTAGTGCTCGCTATAGGCTTCCTCGTCGGGATCGTCCTCAAGAAGACGGTAAAACTAGGACTCGCGATCCTCTCTCTCGTTGGCCTCCTCGTCGCAACCGGCTACATCAATCTCCAGCTGAGCGATTCCTCGAAGACGACTATCTATAGGGCTGTTTCACTGATACCGACCGCGGCAAGTCAAGCCTCGGCGGCCGCAAGCATACTGCCAATTACTTCCGCGGCCTTCCTGGTGGGCTTGGCCATAGGAATATGGAAGGGCTGAACCTGGCCATTCGTCTGACATTGCTCCTTAGTCCCTAGAGTACTTGGATCCCTATCGTGTTTTGCGTCGTGATCGAGGAGGATGCTTGGCGCGACTATGAGCAACAACAGGTCGTCTCGTCTGCTGCTTCATGCTTGAGATGGAGGCGGCCCCATTTGTCCACGCGGCCTTGACCAACTCTTTGAGTGCAGGATTCTTCGCTTCCTCTAATGTTCTGATCTTGATGTGGCGTGCTCGCTTGCCGATGCCTTGGAGCAAGTGATGCTGGTCGTCGAGGTGCGCTCCGAACAGGAATCCAAGCGTAACTTGGTTTTGTCCGGGCGAAATGTAGCAGATGCGTTCGAGGGGGGAATCGCTGAGCGAATAGTTGACGGCGTCATAGTAGAGAAACTCATTGGCTCTAGGCATTGCGCGTCTTGCCATGTGGCGTAACTCTTCGGTTATCTTCCGTATTTGATCGGGATAGGTCGAAAGAAACTCTTTTATGACGTCAACCATAGGCGATCCACTTCTGTCGAGCATTCGATAGCGGTCATTGCTGGAATCTCTTGGATAGGGGAGCCCTCAAGCATCAGAACGGTTCTTGAAAGGATAGAATCTTAGGGATTAGGATCCTTTCCAGCAAGCCTTCTTGTTCTTGTCGTACCAAGAGTTGACGTATTCGCCACCGCTGATCCGGTTGCAGACAAATTTCGCATCGCAATAATCGCAGAGCTCAAGATTTCCTATAACCCATCCTGTTCCTGGGTTCATGTCAGTCTTCAGCTCCACCATCTCCTCCGACAATCCCTGTGTCAGCGTGTCCAGCGGATTGTTGGTGCACTGGTTACAACCTTTGGCGCACGGATAGGGTTCAACCGTGTAGAATGGACCGCTGGACCCGCTGATGGTATTGTGATAATCACAGAAGAATGCGCAGGATGCCTCAACCGGGGAGAGAGATACGGTGACGCCAGGTGGTAGGAATATGTTGTAGGCGCCCTGGCTGCCCAGGTTGGGGACAGTGCCGGAGGCAATCCAGCTGGCAAGGATCTGCTTGATTTGTCCATCAGATATTTTCGCGGCGGGAGCCGTCTTGATGGTGATGAAGGGGCTAACCGTTCCGGTTCCAACGTTGTACTGCGATAGCCCTCCGGAATAGGTCTTGTCCGACTCTATGTCCCTGACGGCTTTCTCTATGCTCGCAACCCAGGCTGAGGAGGAAGAGCTTGTGAAGTACGGGCCCCAGTAGATGTTCTGCCAAGTATACCCGTTCTTCCAGAGTGGGCCGCCAGCATATTTCACATTGGCTGACCTTGAACGAAGCTGGTTCCGATGACGGCAAGGATTAGCGTAGTGCCAGATTCCCGATTCGTGACTCGCACTCGCCCGTACTCCGATGTGTTCGAACCCAGATATCGAACTGCCGCATACGTTGCAGGTGACAATGTTTCTGCACGACTCACACTCTTCCTTCAGGTTAGCGTTGGAGAGTTCGCTAAAGAGATTCGAATCCTTTCCCCGGACCCTTGACATATTGTATTCCACGCCGATTACGCCATCGGGTCGTCTAAATTGTGATGTTCCCCGCCGTCCAAGTCTAGGGTAGCGGGATGCCGAGCTTAGAGTCATGAAAGGCGTCTGGTGCGAGATTTAGAGGCCCTTGGAGGCGCTAGAGAAAGAGTGTTTTTTTGGAAAATCGTTGGCAGAAACGAAAAGTTGCGCGAACAAATCGTTTTGGAAAGTGGAGCGAACGGGTCGATGAGACCGACCAGGGACTATGATGCGTTGAGCATACTTACGAGCGTTCTGTATTCTTCAGCTCGTTTGGTTGCCCAGGCCTGCAGACCACAAGGGTTGCAGATCACATGACTGCCACCTTCAGGGCGAAAGTTGAGGCCACACTCTAGGCAGACGCGCTTGTCCTTGAGCCGACGGGTTCTCCGAGGTTTCATGCCATTTCCGTTGGTGGGGGAGGCTCGTGGGATTTCTTCTATTCTGGGGATAACACCAGTTGGGGCCTGTATCAGCCGTGCGGTATCGACGGCTGGGGTCGGTAGAGAAAGCTGACCCGGTACCCGTGCTTCATCCATTGGATCCTTCTGTTCCAACTGCCTGTCTAACGCCATTCTTCTAATCTCGATTAGCCCGTTAATGTCAAGAGTGAAAGATAAGCAATGTTCCGCCAGGGAATATTCTCGGATTTCGATATAATGCCGATTTTTTATGTGATTCCAAATAGACCGTTTGTTCTTGAGAGACAATTCAGTGGCGCAAGTTGTGGATCTCACAGGGGGACCTGTTCGTTCCTAAAGTTGGTTTAGAGTAAAATTAGTTGCATACTTTTGTGTACACAATATTGGGGACCCCCATCCGAAAAGCCATCCGAGATTCTGCTATTGTGAGAATATGGACAAAGGGGCAATGCCCCGACCCATCTACTCTAAGGCAGTTCACCAGCCCTTTCGGTAATTCGGCGATGCCAATCCGAGGGTCGTCCCTATTGATTTAATGGTTAAGTGCTATTTCGGCAAGGCTGACGAGAGGGAGTCTCAAGATGCCCAGTACTAGGCTGGTTGTTAACAGGTGGATTCGTAACTACGCCAAGGCATGGCAGAAGAAAGATGCAAAGGCGATTGCTTCTCTCTTCACTGAGGACGCTGCCTACCACTCTCATCCTTTCCGGCCCGTGAACCAGGGTAAGAAGAGTATTCTGGATTATACGCTGGGGGCGTTGGACGTTGGACAGGTGTACGATGTTCGTTTTGGAAAGCCGGTCGTGGAAGGCTCAAGAGCCGCCGTTGAATACTGGACCACAATGAAAGAGAAAGTGGAAGATGTAACCCTCGCCGGTTGCATGATGCTACACTTCGCAAAGAACGGACTATGCACGGAATTGCATGACTATTGGATTCTACAAACGGGAAAAGTCTCAAGCCCAACTCAACCGGGGCCGCCGAAGACTACTCAGAAGTCCCCAAGGACTGGTGGCTAGTCAACCAGGTGTCTTGCTCGAACTTCGAATTGCACAGAGATTCGGAAACACGCGTGCAAATGTTGCGATTTGTATCACGCGACAGCTAGTTCAATCCTTCTATAGGCGGTCAGAAGCAATGGCTAAAAGAGCCGCGGGTCCCGGCCCGCTTCTGTGCCGAAAGTAACGATTCATCCAAGATCGCGAATATTATCGGGAGGAGTGTAGAAAGTGCCGACAACAGTTCGGTTTTCACGGTTCACCGCAATTATCACGTTAACTCTTCTTCTCATCCCCGTAATTCAGATCGCATTACCGGTTTTCGCATCGCCTGTGACAACGCAGGCTCCTCTTGTTGGCTCTTGGAATTCCAATGTGAGCTGTACGCCTATGACTGTGAGAATTACGGATATTACTGCGAACCAGACTGGGACAACGTCTTTCAATGCCGGTCCATTCAGTCCCGGGATCACCACAACCGTTAGTGGTGGTGATGCGAAGAGATGGTTGACCCCTGGGCCAACGCCATCAGGTTGGCATTCTCCAGGTCCAGCCTGTACCATCACCAATAATTTCGGAAAGCAGCAAGGAGTCTTTGTCGAGATTGACGGTGTCAAAAGGGCAGGTACAACCTTTGAAGACTCGTCTACCAGCTATGATCCTACCAACGGAGGAGGATCGTACGGCGGCCCGACTGTCAACGATTTTACCTTCAACGTCTATGACCCCGCCATTGTCTCCAACTACGGTACGTCCTGCACAACAGCCAAAGACCCGACCTGTTACGGCCGGATTCATCTCGAGATTGATCATGACTGGCAAGCCGCAAAGTACTGTGCGTCTGGTACAGCCTGCGACCCCAGCGCGCTGAACAGCCAGACCACCCAAGGAGCTACACTGATCGATTTTCAAGGCTTCGTGTACTGGGATGGTAATAATGCGAACTCTGCTAGTCACTCCTTCTCAGGATGGGAACTCCATCCATTAACCGGTTGGAGAATCCACCAGTCGACACTAAACGTCGGCATCAGCTTCACTCCCACCTCACCTGTGACCGGGCAAGTCGTAACCTTCAACGGAACCGCTTCCGGCGGAACCGCACCCTACTCCTTTTCCTGGACGTTCGGTGATGGGGCAACTGGCACCGGCAACCCGGCAACCCACACGTACACCGCCTCAGGCAGTTATAGTGCGGGACTCTCTGTCACAGATTCCAAGGGAGCGACTGGGGCGGCCTCGACCACAGTCACTGTGACCGGGACACCACCCACATCCGTCATCGTCGCCTCCGATGCTGCAACAGGACCATCATCACTGGCCACGGCCGGTGGCGAAAAGCTGATCCAAGATTCTGCAGGTAAGATGATCGCCGTCTATACTGACAGCACAGGAAGGATTGGGCTGGCTTATGATAATTCTGACCCGATGCTAGGAGGCTGGTCAGCTCCAGTGAAATCATCCACTCCCGCGTCTGCCTATGCGAGGCCCGCCGCGGTTCTCGTGTCTTTGACGTCACTCCGACTCATCGTGGAAGGCGGATCCGGCACTGGAATGATTAGTGACATTCCAGTCGTGATCCAGCGAGATTCTCAGAACAATATTACAGGATTCACCATTGGAACCATCAAGACCCTGGACTCGTCCGGTCTAGGACGATATCCTATGGCTGTTCTCCTCCACAACGGGGATATTCTGGCAGCTTGGGCCTGGCAGAACACTACCCGAACTATGGTCAAAAGTCTCCGCTGGGATTCCTTAACAGGCTGGACCAATCTTGCGGGCTCCTCATCGACTCCTGACATAGCATTGCTGGACTCTGTCAGCATCACCTGGTTTGTCCCGAACATGATCGAGAGACCGGATAACAACAACATCTACCTCATGGCCAACAGGTTTACCGGACCTCCTGAGACCATAGCCCTCAACAAGGCAACCTGGAACGGGTCCGGCTGGTCGTGGGGATCCCAGAACATCACGTATGAAACCAATTGCTCTGACGCAGATGATGATCCCGTCGGGCTTGCCTGGGACCCTGTCCGCTCACTCGTGGTCGTTGCCTACGGCATAACTGGAACTCTGAGTTATGGGGTGTTCACATTGACCTCTCAGGACGTGAAGACTCACCTCGACACGCCGTCGCTCGCAGTAACCAACCGAGGCTGGGCCGGAATAGCCGTCCACGTCACCACCGGAGACTACTATCTGTTTCTCATGAACGTCAACACCGACGGTGGAAGCGGGCCCCTCGGCCATATCCGTCTGCCTGCCGGCGGGGTCTGGAACCCGACCGTCAACTATCTCGACTCCACGACTACTGATCAGGTACTGAGCCTCAGGCCAACAGGCACGAGTCCGACAATTGACTTGTTGTATGCCACGGGAACCTCCTCACCCTCCACAATCAAGTTCATCAGCGTCCGTCCATCTAACCCGTCCAGCTTCACCGTCTCTGCCAATCCTACTGCCCTGACAACTCAAGCCGGTTCCTCCGTCATCTCGACCATCACTCTGACAAGTCAGAACGGTTTCACAGGAACTGTCTCCCTCTCAACAAACGTCTCCCCTTCAGGTCTGACCGCATCCGTGAGTCCTTCCAGCATCACCCTAACCAGTGGCGGAACGGGAACATCAACGCTGACCGCGAACTCCACCACAACCGGCACATACACTGTGACAGTTGTGGCTTCTAGCGGTTCAGCATCTCAATCTGTCCAGGTGACAGTAAGAGTAACCGACTTCATGGTTTCCGCCCCATCAAGCCTCACGGTCACTTCCGGCTCGGCCACGACATCAACCGTAACCCTCACCAGTCTCAACGGCTTCGCAGGAACCGTCAATCTGGCACCATCAGCTTCTCCTTCAGGCGTAACCGTTTCCCTGAGCCCAACTAGCCTAACCCTTACATCCGGAGGTACAGGCACTTCAACCCTCACCGTCAGCTCTAGTACGGTAGGGACCTACACCGTCACGATCACCGGGACAAGCGGCTCGCTATCCCACCAGGTCACAATTAGCGTCAGCGTGGTCGCATCATCCGGATTCACTATCGCAGCCAACCCGTCCACAGTGAGCTTCCAATCAGGCTCTAACGCTTCATCCACCATCACCCTAACAAGCTCAGGAAACTTCTCAGGTAACGTAAACCTAACAGAATCAGTCACTCCGTCCACGGGCCTAACGGTATCATGCAATCCGACAAGCGTCTCCCTTTCATCCGGAGGCTCCGCCAACTCAACCTGCACATTCGCCTCGTCGACCCAGAACAACTATACTGTTACAGTTACAGCCACCAGCGGTTCTTTGTCTCAGACTGCAACGATAACAGTCGCAGTTGGGGGCTTCACAATCTCCGCTAGCCCGACCACCGTAAACATTCAGGCAGGCAGCTCCGGCACATCGTCCATAACGGTCCTGAGCGTTGCCGGTTTCACGGGCATGATCAATTTCTCCGTATCCGTGACCCCTACTGGCCTAACCGCCTCCATCAGCCCAGCCAGCATCCGTTTGAGCCCGGGAGGATCAGGCTCCTCAACTCTCACCATCAACTCCACCAACGTAGGAACATACACGGTGATCGTCACTGGGACCAGCGGCTCATCCACCCATTCAGTCACAATCACCGTCAATGTTCAAGACTTCACACTTGCTGTGAACCCATCATCCCTCAGCATAGCTGCCGGTAATGGTGGGACTGTTACGATTAGTATTGCTAGTATGGCCGGGTTCGCTGGCACAGTATCTCTTTCTGCAGTCTGCACGCCCAGCGGGCCCCGGCTCAGCTTGAGCTCCAGCAGCGTCTCGCTGAGCTCAGGAGGGTCTGGAACATCCACGCTAACTGTTCGCACATTACACAAGACCCCGCCTGGGACTTACACAATCACAATAACAGCGGTGAGTGGCAGTCTAACCCACACGGCCACAGTTGTCTTAACAGTCACATAGAACTGAATCAATCCTATACAAGAGGGACAAGAAGTCCCAGAAAGATCCCGTAGACAAAGTGGGACGCCAACGCGACCGATAAGCTGCGGTCCGAAATTCGTATTTCTCCTGCTGATTCGAACGCTCTCCTAGGTGCAAGCATGAAGATGATCCAGAGTGCAGCACTGTAGACTAGGGCGTCCAGAAGAACCGAGAGGTTCCCAGCTGGTAGCGGCATCAAAACGGGCAGAAGAAGTCCGAATATAATACCAGCCGCGATTCCATGCCATAAATGGAGGGTAATAGTCCAACAGATTCTTGGCTCCCGGATCCTGCTTGAGTTTATTCTTGCGAGCTTTGAGATGATTACCCTGTTGGTTTGCCACTCAGCCACTCCGTTCATTCCCCAGATCTTCCAGAAAGGGAACTCGAACAAAGTCATGACACCAGCCGCCACTAGACCGGCGAAAGCCGCGCCAAGAAGCGTTGACGAGACCAAAAGCCCCTATGATGAGTAAGACGCGATTCTCCAGTCTTTCACGTCGAATTTTGCCTTCAGCAGGAGACTCTTTGATTCTTCATTGTCTATGTTCAGAGTGGTAAACAAGCTTTTGATATGGTGTCTTCGTGCAAAATCCTTGGCCGCTGAAATTAGAGCTAGGCCAATACCCTTCCGCCTATGAGCAGAATGAACAGCGATGTACTCAAGCCAGAGCACCCTATCCCAGTCACTGACCCACCTGAGCGCCTGAGCCAGAAGAACACCAAGCAGTTTCTCGTTCTCTATCGCGGCAAAACTGCAATGAGTTGCAACATAGAAGTCGAGTTGGGACATGTCAAGGTCGAGTCTGACCGGGTCGTACACTTCTCCTGTTCTCTGTTTTTGGTATTGCAGATACTCGTTGCTCACAGCTTTGTAGATCTCTCGAACACTAGAATAATCTCTGTGCCGGAGAAGCCTGATCTCCAATCTTTCGAACCCGGATCCACGATCAGGTATTGTCCGCAAAAAGGCTTGCATCGTCACATCTACAAGAGACTCCCCGTGATGAAGAGAATCTTCGCTACTGGAAACCCTCGCACCTGTTGATAACAGGGCTATTGTTCTTCGCTACGATCATCCATATGGGCTTTCGACAACTAGCTAGTTTCCATTAGGCCGACTGTCCTTATCTTACAGACGTGAACATTCAAGGGAGCGGAGAGTTAGGCTATGAGAGGATTCTGGGTTACTGTTCGGACGAAGTATGCGTGAACTCTCGTTTGCCTTCCGGTTTTAAAATCGTACAGGTGATACGAAGATAGCCTGGCCCATCGCTCGGATTCTCAAGATTGCAAAGCGTTATTAGCGCAATCGTATCTTCTCGGTTTGGAAAAATTTTGAGCTTCACGATAGACACTCGACGATATTTGAGTGGGAATTTGACCCATAGACTCTTGAAGATTGCAAAGCTCAGCCTCCTCCTCTTCGCGACACTCCTCGTCTCTTCAGCCTACGCACCACAGTTTCTCCACGGAGCCAACGGAACTAGCTTCAGCAAGTTTCCAGTGGGACACCAAGAATTTCTCAGCAGCATATCGGCTGACGCTGTCTTCGGCACCTCGACGAGCTTCACCTCAGGCTCGACCGCCCCCACTACGATCGTAGGCCCGAACATCCGAGTGAACGCGCCCCAGCAACCCTCGCCCAACGGGCTATTGGGAAGGAGCGAGACCTCGGTAGCGGTAGGAGCGAACGGGCTGAACTCAGTGGCTGGTTGGAACGAGGCCAACGGTTTCCTCAAGGTTCCCTTCACGGTGCCATCGGCGATTCCTGGGACTCCAGGACTCTCCGGCTTCGCATTCTCCACTGATGGGGGAAACACGTGGACTGACACCGGTCCTCCTCCACTGTTCCCCGCGACTACGCCGTTCTTCAGCGGCAACGTTGTGACTAGGGGTGACCCGTGGATGGCTGTTGCCCCAGTTGGAGGGACAGAGACCTTCTACTACGCGAACTTGGCTGTCTTCGCCAATCGCGACAGCAATAACAACATAGTTGACGCGGGAGTCAGCGTCCACCGAGGAACATTCACAGGCACAAGCTTCACATTCAGCGACCTCCACTTGTTGTCGGCTCCCAACGCCCCTTTCGACTTTTATGACAAGGAAGCCGTAGCGGCTAGACAGGTTAACGGGCAGACGATTGTTGCTGTATCCGTCACAAACTTCATCGGCATATCCACGCCCGGAACCAACCCTGCCGCTTGCCAGTTCGGAGGCGGGTTTGGCCAGATCGAGGTCTGGAGGTCGGCGGACGGAGGCAACACCTTCCAAGGCCCGGTCATCGTCCAGCCCGACCAGACGAACATCGCAGCCGATCGCAACTGCGGAACAGGGACACTTAACCAGGGCTCCATGCCGGTAATAGGGCCTGACGGCTCCGTCGTTGTTGCCTGGACCAACGGTCCAAAGTTCGCCCAAGGTTCAGTCGTGGACAGTCCGACAGAGAGTATCATGGCAGCAGGCTCAACAGACGGCGGCAAGACCTTCTCATCCCCTGTGCTCGTCCAGAAAATCATACCGGGCCGCCAGAACCCTCCTGTTGGATTCAACCGGGCAAGGTACAATGACTTTCCACGACTAGCAGTCTCCAGCTCCGGCGTATTCTTCCTCGCCCTCCAGAATGCCGTCGTCGCTGGCAACCAAGGAATAGG
>VBBT01000066.1 GCA_005881695.1 Candidatus Bathyarchaeota archaeon
AAGCGTAGGCGGAGGCCTCGCCCGCAGATCCCTACGAGCCTCATTGGTCGACACGTTCTTCCAACAATCACTCGACGGAGGCAAGACCTTCCAAGCCCCCGTCAGGGTCTCAACCGTCACCTCGAACTGGTGCAAGGGCACAGTCAACATTAGACCAAACTTCGGCGATTATATCGCAGCAGTCACAGTTGGAGACACATCCTTCGCAGTCTGGGCCGACGATAGAAACACCATCACCATAAACAACGCCCCTCGAAACATTGTGGACGTTTTCTACGCCACCATCACCACGAGTTTCTAACCGAACGGAATGGA
>VBBT01000067.1 GCA_005881695.1 Candidatus Bathyarchaeota archaeon
GGCACGAAATTCATCGTCCGAGGAACACCATGGATGATGCAGAGCATCAGAGGCGACAAGATATTCGTCAAACCAATCTCCGACCCGACAGGAGCCATACCTAGCTGGGTGGGCGAGGAGATACCTGTACCCCACAAGGTCGCCAGCGAAGTCGGGAAGATAAGACGGAAAGTAGGAGAGCTATATGAACGAGGACAAGAGATCAAGGAAATAGCCCGGTCGCTCAGCCAAGAATACCCTGCGGACCCTAAGACGTTAGAAAGAGCCATATCCGAGACATACGAGCAATACGAACAGGGACTCCCTGTCCCAAATGATCACCTGCTTACTGTCGAGGAGTGGAATGACTTCATCATCGTCAACTCCCATATGGGAACACTGGTCAATAGGACCCTAGCCCGGCTTATCGGACACTTGTTGTCCGACGAGGCAGGCGTCAGTGTCGGGATCCAGCAAGATCCCTACCGGATTGTATTCCAAGCCGTAGGCGGAGTAGATGCCAATGATGTTGTGAAAATGGTTCGCCGTCTTTCCGAGATCGAAGTGGACGAAGTGGCGATAACCGCATCGAAAAGAACTGGATTGTTCAAGCGAAGACTCGTCCATGTAGCGAGAAGATTTGGAGCAATCTCGAAATGGACAGACTTTAGCAGCATAACCCTCCGTCAGCTCGCGAAGAGCTTCGAGGGAACAGTCATCATGGATGAGGCGGTACGCGAGACCCTTGAGAGGGACATGGATATCCCTCACACCAAAGAGGTTCTCCAATCCATCGCCAAGCATGAGATTCAGCTGAGAGTCGTCAAGACGGTAGCAGGTGAAGCGACGCCGATTGCGAGGATTGGCCTCGAGAGGATCAGTCGAAAGACTGACTTGATTCCGACGGAAAAACTCGGCCAGATCCTTGTCGAGTCCGCGAAGGCGAGAATTCTCAACGAGGTGAAGACTATCGTCTGCACAAACTGCTGGAGGTATGTGGAGATGAAGAGAGTCAAGGATATTCCCGCCACTCTAGAATGCCCTGAATGCGGGTCGAAAACTCTGGCCGCGTTGGCGGTCTCCGACGAGGACGTCAAGAAGATCCTGTTGAAGAATGGGACGCATCTTTCAGAGAGAGAAAAAAACGTTCTATCGAGGGCAGAGGAGATTTCGAGACTTGTAAACAAGTACGGAAGACTTGCGGTCTACACCCTTGCCGGAAGAAGAGTGACCCCTGAAGCAGCCGGGGACATCCTTCGAAAGCATCGAAAGCCCACGAACGGGTTCTTCGAGGCGATTATGGAAGCTGAAAGAGAGGCATTGAAAGAACGTTTCTGGTGAATGTTCAAACAATCCTTATCTGAACGGGTCGAGTAATTCCTCCATAAAACTCAGACAAGCGACCCGAAGGCAACGAATATTGCGGATACTCGACCAATGGTTAAATGACGCACCGAAAGTCCGGGAAAGATAGTTAGGTCACGGAACGTTATGAAGCGCGTCGATACAGAAATCACGGTCCAAGTAGATGGACTTAGACGCGAGTTCGATAGCAAAGAGGGCAAGGTCACAGCCCTCGATGGGGTCAATCTGCAAGTTCGAAAGGGCGAGATATTCGGCGTTCTAGGCCCGAACGGGGCCGGAAAAACGACCATGATCAGGATACTCTCAACACTTCTTCTTCCGACCGCTGGAAAAGCAGGTGTAATGGGTTTTGATGTCGAAAAGGAGCCTGAGAAGATCCGAGCCGTGATCAACATGGCAAGTGGAGCCGAGAGAGCGGGCTACGACTTCATCAGTGCGCGTGGAAACCTTTGGTTCTTCTCCCAGCTTTACGGCATACCCACGGAAGAGGCGCACAAGAGAATAAACGAACTTTCGGAGATGCTCGGTCTTCAGAGCTATCTCGACAGGAAATTCTATGCTCTGTCCACTGGTTACAAGCAAAGAGTTACCCTTGTGAGGGCGTTCATTAACGATCCCAAGGTCGTGTTTCTTGACGAGCCCACGATAGGCTTGGACGTAATGACCGCTTTGAGTATTCGTGAGTACATTCTGAAACAGGCGAAGGAGCATGGCAGGACCATTCTAATTGCAACGCACAACATGGCCGAGGTCGACGCTATCTGCAACCGGGTCGCCATCATCGACAAAGGCAAGATACTGGCTTGCGACACACCCGCCGCCCTGAAGAGATCATTGGGAGCCCCCTCGCTTGTCCTGGAGGTCTCACCCCCTCCTACCCCGGGAAGCCTTGAACCACTGGGCAAGCTTGAGGGAGTCAAGGGCTTTACTGCGTCTACCGACGAAGAGAGGGGACTGTCACGGATTCAGGTGGTCGTGGACGGTGACGGATCGGCCCAGTCGGTCGTCGACTCGATTCGAAAGTTAGGAATGACGGTCGTGTCAAACTGGAGACAGCAGTCCACGCTAGAGGAAGTCTTCGTCGCGTTGGTGGGTCGAGGGTTTAGGGAGAGAGAGCGTGAAGCTGCACAGTAACCCATGGCTCAGAACCGCATACGCCCGACTGTGGGTTCGAGCGAAGAGCATCTACGGAGAACCCCTCTGGGTAGCGGTCAATATCGGGTTTCCCTTTTTCACATCTTTCTCGCTAACAATGGTGTACAGAGCTTACGGGCTCAACTCATTCACTGGATTCGCTATCCTTGGTGGAGTTATGATCTCCTTCTGGGGAAACGTCCTATGGTCAATGGCGAGCCAGTTCAACTGGGACAAACAAGTGGGACTCTTCGAAATCTACATCACCTCTCCCGCACCCATCTCAGCGATACTAGTCGGCATGTCCCTCGGGGGAATTCTCGGGACCGCGCCCTCTGCAGCTATGGTCGCGCTCCTCGGTTGGGTGATCTTCCATCCGCCCATCAACGCCGTTTGGCCTGCGGTTATCTCAGTCTTCGCTCTGACTCTTGCATCTCTCTATGCAATGGGCATGGCACTATCATCGCTCTACTTGGCATATGGCCGAGAGGCAGATTCTGTAAATGAAGCTCTGCACGAGCCAGTATCCCTGATCTCTGGGGTCTACTTTCCCTCGACAGGAGGGTTCTCCCCGTTTCCACTGGCCGTGCAAGCGGGAGCATCGCTTATTCCTCTCACACTGGGAATGGATGCGCTAAGGAGAACACTGTTTTTCGGCCAAGGATTCGGAGAACTCTACCTTGACCTCGAGTTACTAGCTCTGGCCGTCATGGGTGTAGTTCTCCTCTTCGCGTCTTCCAAAGCGTTGAAGTTCCTTGAGAACAAGGGCAGAAGAACGGGAACAATCGCGGTGAGACAGCGATGAGCCTCAGAGCCATGGTTGCTTCGATACGGGTAGGATGGTACAGAGAGTTCAATTGGACAAATCCCCTCACGGGGTTCTCCCTCAGGACCGTTGGCCCACTCGCCAGCGTTATTGCCGCTTCAACAGTCTACTATGTCGGCTCCACCAATAATATCCCGCCCAGTTTTGACCCGAGTCGACTCGCCTACATCCTCATCGGCGCCGCACTATACGCGCACGTAGCAGCATACTCTTGGGTCCCTACGCTGGCCATCGCAGAAGGAAAATGGACATACGTGTTCCCCCAAGTCTACATCTCTCCACACTCATCACTCCCGTACTTGACTGGAAGAACCCTGGCCTCGTTCGTCACGTCGACGCTGACCGTTATCGTATCTCTTGTCTTATCATTCTACGTCCTGTCGTCAGTCTTTCACACGAATATTCCCTTCATCGTCAGCCCACTTTCTGTCGGTCTACTATTTTTCGCAATGCTGGTGAACATCTTCGCCGCGCTTGGTCTGGGACTCCTGCTCAGCGCGTACGCTTTGTTTGCGACGAAGTTCGAGTGGGCTCTTCC
>VBBT01000068.1 GCA_005881695.1 Candidatus Bathyarchaeota archaeon
CTTTGTAGTCTCGTAAACACCTGAGAAGCTCGTTCCGATCCGGGGGTCCCAGTATTCTGCTCACTCTCTTCGCAATACTCCCTCCTAGGAACATGTATTGGGCTAGTGAGGTGAAGTTGCTGGGTCGTCTTATCAGGCTGGCACTTTCGAAATCCAGAATCCTAGCGTTGTCATCGTTGGACACGATTACATTCTTGGGTGCCCGACTGAGCTCCCCGTGATCGAGCCCGTAGGCATCCA
>VBBT01000069.1 GCA_005881695.1 Candidatus Bathyarchaeota archaeon
GTTGCAATTGATGAATTCTGGACTCGACTTCCATTCCGTCACCGGTCGGATACGCTACGAGACGATTGTAGGGCGGTCTTGTCAGAGAGGAAAGCGGTGCTAGTGATGGGGTTTGAGCCAAGCCGGCTTCGCCGCCAAGAACTCCGACAGCGCCTGGTCAAAACTTTCTCTTCCGAGCAACCTGACAATTTGCCTGTTCTCCAGAACCTTCACGTTTTGACGGAAGGAACTGCTAAGTTGATCAGGGAGAGCAAGCCCAAGTTTTCGATCCTTCAGGGCCATAGTGACAAGCTGTTCCATCGTGAGGATTCGTCGTTTCTTGTCTACAACCCACCGACCGTCTTCCATCCAGGGACCACGGACGGTATCGTTCGCATTCAGGTGTCGATTTATGAATCCTTGGCTGTCGTCCATCTTCGAAATGGGCGGGCCTTGACGCAACTGGACTCCAGGTAGGGTCGAAGTGTCCATCTCGACAAGGATTGCGCTGGATCGGCCTTCGTCGCTCCAGACCGTCGACTTGATAGGATGGAAATCTTGCCGTATCATCAGTTCTGTCAACGCCTTCTCCATTTTCAATAGTTGCCCCCAGAGAACGTCAGGCACCATCCTCGAATGCTCAAAGGAAATGGCTACGACATCCCTGTTTTGATGCTCCAAGAGTTTGGCGAACTTGGCTTTTGTTCTTGGTGTGGGTTTTGGAGGGAAGAAGTACCACGTGCCGGGATTATTCTGGAGTTCCCTTGAAGCGGCCACGAATCCCCATAGCTTATCACCTCTAACAGCGGCCGCCAGGTTCCGGTTCGGGTCTACGGGATCGATTACGACCAAGGGCGAGTGAAGGTCTCGAGGCTTTGAGTCCTGGCTGCTGGTTGGCTTTTCGAGATCTAGAAAGATAACGGGGTTCCAATTCGAAGCTTGTACGAGTGTATCCAGAAATGATTTGTAATGAAGGATCAGAGTTTCGACGAGCATTCCGCTAAATCCTCCAACTCTGATCTCGGCACCATAGGACCGGATACCTTTCATGAACCGTTTCAGGAGCCTTGCTTCAAGCCGCATTTCCGGTCGCAGATGCTGTCTCATGTAATCAGTATGGTATGGTGTCCTGTCAGTCGCGCTCTTCCACTGGCCCTTTTCCACAGAATAGCAGGGGACCACGTTAACCCTGATACCATCAATGTGGAATTCCAAATAGGGATGTT
>VBBT01000021.1 GCA_005881695.1 Candidatus Bathyarchaeota archaeon
GAGTAAGAAATGTCCAAACGGCTTTAGTAACCATCGCTAATACGCTGAGAATTCCCGGAGACATGAAAACAAAATGGCACTCGTATGGGGCGCAGTATGCACCGACTGCCAAATACTCGCAGTAGAGAACTGCCCCCACTGCAGCAGAGACCTGTGCGAAAAGCACAGCACACAGCACGAATGCGACCGGCTCAAAGCCCGAAACTACGAAGTAGCCGGCTAACCATAAACCGCCTATCTCTTGAACAAGAACGAGGTTTCTCCAGCTGAGAGAATAGCTGGCGATTTTGACTCAATCGGTCGCGGTCGCGACCGAGGGCCGACTTGACGAGCTGTATTTTCTCCTAAAATCCCTCAGCCCCATCTCCTCTCCGAACAAGACAACTTGATCTTCTGATCGTCGTTGGTAAAAGGGAAGCTTGACGATCTCGGCTCGGACCCTATGGTCTCGAATTCCCACGCTAAATGTCTCTCCGATCGCGGAGTGCGACGGAGGAACATAGCCCATCCCAATCCCAACGCTTAACGTCGGAGAAAATGTTCCGCTCGACACCTTGCCAACCGCTTCAGTATCTGCAAAAATGTCTTGGCTTTGACGCGGGATCCCTTTCTCCTTCATCTTGAAACCAATTCTCACTCGGCCAGGCCCTTTTTCCTTCAAGCGCATGATCGCATTCTTGCCCACAAAATCCGTCTTCTCCAGCCGAACAACCCAGTTAAGCTTCGCTTCAACCGGAGAAGTGTTCTCGTCAATATCATTCCCATAGAGGCACATTCCTGCTTCAAGTCTCAAAACGTCTCTAGCGCCCAACCCGACCGGAGAGATCCCTAACTCTCTACCACCCGACAACATCTTCTGCCAGACCTTCACCGCACTTGATGGTTCCTTCACGCTGGTATTCCAGACGTAGATCTCGAAACCATCCTCACCCGTATACCCGCTGCGTGTGAGGAGGCATGGAATCCCAGCAACCTTCACATCCCTGGTACCATACCTTTCGACCTCTTCGAGCTTGACACCAGACACATTCCAGAGGACCGTACCTGCCCGAGGACCCTGAACCGCGAACATGGCAACATCATCGGAAACATCGGAAATGGTCACATCGCTTCGCGCCTTGTTCTTGAGAAGCCAAGTCCAATTCTTGTCACGGTTACCCGCGTTGTAAACGACAAGATATCGCATGTTGCCGATTCTGAAGATAGTGAGATCGTCCATAATTCCACCCTTAGGATTGCAGAGGAGAGAATACTGGCCCCTTCCGACGGCGAGCTTAGACACATCGTTTGTCGTAAGCTGGTTGAGGAATGACTCGGCCCCTTTTCCTTCCGCTAGAACACGTCCCATGTGGGAGACATCGAATATTCCACAGCTGTTTCTAACGCTGCGGCATTCCGGGATTATGCCCTCGAACCAGACCGGAAGGTCGAAACCCGCATACCCGACGATGTTACCATGCTTCTTGTGGTACTCGTAGACATGGGTTCTTCTCGCCAAAAGTCAACGACTCGTAATCCGCTGGTGGTTGAGTGGTGGTAGAAAAAAGAATGCGAGGAAACTACGGCCCAGGGACGGGAGTCTCGGGAATAATCTTCAGGTTCTCAGTATCAAACCCTAGCTTCTTGCCGCACTTTGGGCAGTACCCCCCGTTGCGCTGAATGATCTCGCCAGGGGTCTCTAGTTCAAGCCCTGTGTAGAGGAGTTCGCCGCACTTGGAGCATAAGATTCTCTGCGGACACAAACCGGTGCGGAAGCCTCGTGACGTCTCATGACCAAGCGCGCTATAAAAACGGTTTCAGAGTCGCGCTTACACTTGGGAAAGCAGGGCTTATAATCGGCCGTGCCCACTCACCAGCTTGACAACGTGGACCAGCGATGGGTTTCAGAACAGGACTCTTCAAACTGAAGAGATCCCTCAACAACCTGGCATTCCGGATGAGCTTTGTGAAACTCGCACCTGGATCAAGCAGGCCATTACTGCCTGTGGCCTCGTTTCTGATCCTCGCTTTCACCGTCTTTGTACTCGCTGGCGGACTGTTCGTCCTAGTCGGTGCTGGCACATCAGTCAGCCTCTTGAACGTACAGCAAGGCCTCGGATTCGTCTACCCGCACGACATCAACAACCAGACTCCAGCCGAAGGAGTGTTCATAGGCCTGCTCTACGGGCTGGGAGTCGTAGGATTGTACATGATGTTCATGAGCACAAGGAACGCCTACCGGCCCAACAGGGCATACGGGTTTCTAGGATTCGGCATGCTCCTAAGCTTCGTCTTCATGGCCACAGCATACTTCGTACTATACCAGAAACTCATGTAGTATCACCGCGAACCAGTGACTATTTTCCGGTTCTGCAGGCTAGCCTACTGAAAATCCTTGTAGGCCGCGTTCCCTGTTTGGTCGATGAGAGCTAGGTTGAGCCTTAGAACATTCGCGTAGGGAGTGCCGAAGATCCAGAAAGCGCCCTCTTCATTCTGGATAACGATCTGTTGAAGCCTATCAGCTGAAATGCCGGCGGCAGAAGCAATCCTTGGTATCTGTGAATACGCATCCTGGACAGTAATGTCCGGGTCAACCCCCGAAGCAGAATCGTTTCGCGGATGGAAAAAGATGGGCAGGCTGAAATTCTGAGCGATAAGACTCGAGCCTACGGTCTTGCCATGGAATTGGACTAGGCTTCCATTCGCCTGGGATGGGAAGATTAGCTGGGCAAAGCCTGTTATGACAAGAGGAAACACTAGCCCGCATAGTACTAGCGAGATTACTGCCAATCTTATCGCAGGACCATAGTTTTGACGGAGTTCTCCCTTTATGTTCAACATGGTTTTCTCTCCTAGAGCAATGATATTGCCACGTCTATCAGCTTGATTCCAACGAAGGGAATGATTACTCCGCCAATCCCATAGATCATCGTGTTCTTCAGGAAAAGAGTCATTGTCCCTGAAGGCTTGAACGTGACTCCCCTCATCGCCAGGGGAATTAGGAGAGGAATGATGATCGCGTTGAAGATGAGGGCCGAGAGAACGGCCGTGTTCAGGCCGAGCCCGAGAACGTTCAATGCCTTTAGCTCGGGAACAGTTGATGCGAACAACACGGGCATTATTGCGAAATATTTCGCGACATCGTTCGCGATGCTGAACGTTGTCACAGCACCGCGGGTCATAAGCAACTGCTTGCCGAGCATCACTACTTCTATGATCTTGGCCGGGTTGGATTCCAGGTCGACCATGTTCGCGGCCTCCTTCGCGGCCTGGGTTCCAGAATTCATTGCTAATCCCACGTCGGCCATCGCTAGCGCGGGGGCATCATTTGTCCCGTCTCCTATCATCGCGACAATTCTCGTCTCGGCCTGTTCCCGTTTGACGATGTCGTACTTGTCCTCGGGTTTCGCCTCTGGTTGGAACTCGTCAATTCCGACTTCGGCAGCTATGCTCTTAGCGGTGAGCGGTTGGTCGCCGGTGATCATGACTGGTCTAATGCCCATCACCTTAACCGCCATTATCTTCTCCTTGATATCGGGTTTGAGAACATCTCTCAATCTCACGATCCCGATTGCTTCCCGATTCCTTGAGAGAGCCATAGCAGTGTCTCCGGCAGCAGATATTTTCTGAACGATCGTGTCGTAGTTAGCCGGAACAGACTTGACAATTCTCTTGATGGCATCAGGGGCGCCTTTGATGATCTCTGTCTCGTCGGATCCGATCGGGACGCCGCCCTCCACGTGGGGTTCGAATTTTCTCCTCAGTCTTCCTCTCTCTCTGCCCGTCCCGCCGCTCTTGGGAAGCATGAATCCAGTTCCTCCAGCGAGTTTGACACCGCTAGTTCGGGTGCTTGCGCTGAACTCATAGACCTCGGACGCGTCCAGAGAGTTCATCTCTTTCGGAACAAACCCATTCTCATAGGCTAGCCTGATCATGCTTCTACCCTCGGGAGTATCATCATGCCACGAGGATAGGAAGGCGGCTTCCCCCACATCTTTCTCGGTGAATCCAGGAAAAGGCAGAAACTCCACCGCCTGCCTATTACCGACCGTTATGGTCCCGGTTTTGTCGAGAAGAATGACGTCAGTATCACCCGCGGTCTCGACAGCACGACCAGATTTTGCAACTATCTTTTCCTTGTATAGCCTAGAGATGCCTGACAATCCTATCGAGGGAAGCAGTGCTCCTATCGTCGTAGGGAGGAGGCAGACATAGAGCGCTATCAGCACTGAAAGGTCCGCTGCAAGGCTCAGAACCAGAGACATGCCTAGCAGAGCTCCGATGAGGATCGTGAAAATCGCCGTGAGCCCTATCAGGACAATGGTTACGGCTTGCTCGTTCGGAGTCTTCGGTCTCTTAGAGGACTCCACCATTCTAATCATCTGATTGATGAAAGTCTCATCAGGGTTGACTGTAACCTTCGCCGTGAGCGTGTCGCTGAGAACTTGCGAGCCCCCGATCACATCGTCTCCCGGTGCTTTTCGGACCGCGGTGGACTCTCCAGTTAGGAGCGATTCGTCAACCATGGCTATTCCCTCCAGGACCTGTGCGTCGATTGGAATCGTGTCATTTTTCTCTAGAAGAATTAGGTCGCCTTTGCGAAGTTCTCTGGAAGGAGTTGGAACGATTCGTCTAGAACCTGCCTCAATGAGGATCTTCTTGCTTGATACTTCCATTTCGAGTCTTCGAAGGCTGTTGGCAGTGTTCTTCGCCTGGCTCTCTGCGAGAGCGTCGGACAGAGTGCTGAACCATACCGTAATCAGAAGAATCAGGGCAACCTCCACGTAGAAGAATTGGAGGGATACGTTTGCGAGTCTGGGGAACCCTTCCGGGTAGATCGCCATCGCTACTACGATGAAGAATGTGATCTCCACGAGCAGCATCACCGGGTTGGCGACTAGCCTTAGCGGGTTTAGGCGGACCAGCGAGTCGATGAGCACTTTCCGGGAAACCAGCGTCGGTCGCCGGACGGACATCATCTTGCTGATTCTGGTTGACATGATTTTGTCCTAGAATCCGTTTACACGTCCTTGGAAGAATCCTAGAATCGGGCCCAGTGCGAGGAACGGGAAGAACGTGAGGAGGACGAGGACAAGTATGCTTCCTACAAGGATCAGCGCGAAGAGGGGACTGTCCGTCCTCACGCCGGCTTCTGTTGTGAGCCTCTTTCTATTGATCATAGATCCGCCCAACGCGAGCAATAGCCCAATCGGTGTGAAGCGTCCCAGAAACATGACGATGGCTGTTGAGATGTTGAAGAATGGCGTGTTGGCTGTTGCCCCGAGAAAATCGCTCCCGTTGTTCGCAGCGGCGGAGGTGAATTCGTAGAAGATCTTAGTGAACCCGACAGAATTCGTCCCGACCCCGATAGCGCTGGCAGCCCCGGTCGAGTAGGCGAGGACTGTTGGAATGAGGACGATTACCGGGTGGACGAGAAATGCGATCATTACCAGCTTGACATCTCGGACGGTTATTTTCAGCCCCAAGTACTCAGGGGTCCGACCTGACATTAGCCCGACGATGAAGACTGTGAGAACGATGAACATGACCATGTACATCACTCCCACCCCCTTCCCGCCAGGAGTTGCCTGGATCAGCATTCCATTGAAAGCCGTCAGTATGACGAGTGGGTTCAGGCCCGATAGAGATGCGTTGAGCGAGCCGGTGGTTACTGCTGTCGTGACGACTGTCCAGAATACTGAGAAGAAGCCTCCGAACCGGACCTCTATCCCCGGGCCCACCACCGGAAAGTTAGGCGTGAAGGCGATCAAGAGGTCAAGGGCAAAGAGGGCGTAAGCACTCCAGAGGATAGGACGAGTCTCTCGCTTCTTGCCAATCAATTGGCCGAATACGAAACAGAGCGATGTGGGAATTAGAAGCATCAAGAAGATCTGGAAGATGTCGGATGCAGGGCTCGGGTTCTGGAATGGATAGGCTGAGTTCGCTCCAAAGTATCCTCCGCCGTTTGTGCCAAGTTGCATGATACCAACGAGAGAGGCGACTGGTCCAACCAAGATAGTTTGGGTCGCACCCTCAACCGTATGGGTGATGCTCTGATATCCTGTTAGAGTTTGAGGAACTCCAAGGCCGACGAATACCATGGAAGCCAGGAAGCATAGAGGGAGCAGTATTCTTGTAAGAGATCTTGTGAAGTCTACGTAGAAGTTACCCAAGTCCTTCGAGTGAGTGATGAAACCTCGAATCATTGCGACAGCAACGCATATTCCCGTGGTTGCGCTTGTGAACTGTAGGAACTGGACGGCCATCATCTGGCTCAGATACGAAAGGCCCGGAAACCCCGGCGTCAATGATGTGCAGTTCGGCAGTTGCTTGCAGATTCCTTCACCATTGTAGTGTTGCAGGTTGGTATTGGTACCGAAACTAATGGCCTGCATGAACGCCAAGTCCCATGAGAGACCCGGAAAACCCTGAGGGTTCAATGGAAGCACACCTTGAAACGAGAATATGACGAATGCGATTGCCATCTGGAAGATGTTGACAATGAGTGCAGTGAGGAAGTATTCTTTCCAGCCCATTCCGCGAGCCGGATTTACGCCGACGAGCCGATAGACTCCTCTCTCGACGGGATTGAGGAACTTGTCCAGTCGGCTGGGGGCTAGGGTGAAAACTCTAGTAATGTGAGGAGCTAGGAGGCGACCCGATAGGATGGCTATAACTAGAATCGCGAGGAGTATGAATAGATTGCTCGGGTCGATCAGCCGCTAACAGCCTCCATAGAACGGACTCAGAGTTCAAGGGAGGTTAATCTATTTCCGGTGACTGTAAGAAGCCGCCACGGCAGGAGTCGAGCTCAAAATATCACCGTTGGACCCGGAGCCCTTGTGGGTTTTTAGAACGATCGAGCTTACAGTACTCTTGACGCCCTTGACCTTCATTATCTTGTTCTTGAGGACATCTCGAAACTCTTCAATGTCTGAGGCTGAGACGACGGTGACGATGTCAAATTCGCCGGTGACCTCGTAGAGGTCGACTACCTTGTCGAGACTGGATAGAGCCTGCACGACATCGTCCATGTAGGGCGACTCCACGAATATGCTAACGAATGCGATGAGCGAGGCCATGTTTTGACTCGACCGGCTTCGCACCCGCGGCCGTGGCGCTAATTTATGCATTTCTTGCAAGAAAAGCTAGCTATTCGCGGCTTACTCGAAATATCCCTCACGGGATACAACGGGTGACCCATAATCTATCACTCAGGACGCGTTGACGCCCTTTTCGCGGTGTCCAGTTTGTCATAAGAACCGCTGTGATTGCCACTTGCTCATGAGCTAGTAAGTCTCGTTTTTTCCACGATGTCAAAGTCTATGCCGTCGTGCAGGCCCTTCGGGATCAAGTGGTTGGCGACAACCGCCTCCTTCAAGACAATCAATCGATCTCTTAGAGAATCTTGGTAGGAAAAGTCGGCCCGTTGTGAGTACTGACGAAACATCTCAACAACGGTTCTATGAACGAGCACCACGAAGATGTACCCAAGATTTTGGTTAGCACCGCCACGGTGTCATCAAATCTGTTGCAAATCTCTCCCCTAGGAATCCCATTTCTCTCCAGTAGCCCCTACACGGATTCACAAACCGCAGAGCCAAGCATGTCTTTGAGGGTCGAAGCGAAACACGATCCTAGCGTCTCATGGAAGACTGTTACCAGAGGAGACCGCATCCTGCCCAGCTCACGATAAACCCTAGGACCAAACCGCATACGCCTGTTGTAACCTAACTTCCAATGTTCAACTGTCAAGTTTTCACGCAATAGGCGCCGATAGTGTAACAACTAAAATTGAGAGGGTTTGGTTACAACGAGTTTATCGCTTGAGCGGGTCTCAACGAAACAAATGAGCAGGAGCCTAGCTCTAGCGATGGGTTCACCCGTTTCTACGATACCACAGAACGATTTCCGAACAAGCTGGAAGACAAACAGGACGAACTCGGCGCTGGCGCAAGAGAAGACTTTCTCCTCGTTGCTCAACGACAGCATCGGCGACGGCATAAGAGGAGCGCTAGGCCAGGCTATCCTGGGAGTTCTAACTGACCAGGGCCTGTTCGACAAAGCCTCCAACCCAAAAGAGTTTCAGATAAAACTACAGTCAGTATTCGGCAACGGGGCGACAGTCATCGAAAAGGTCATAATCAAAGACTTGTTCAGGAAGCTGAATATTCCCTACACTTTTCAAGGACCCTTCAACTACGGGGAAGCCCTTGATAAGGCAAGAGAAGCCTGCACAGCGGAGGCGCGGACAAAGTGAGCGCTGCGCAGATGCTTGAAACACTTCTCGCCTCAGAAGTTACAGGAGACTTACTGGTTTTGTTCCACCGCAACCCTGGACTCATCGACACGCTCGACAGCGTCGCGCGTCGTATTGGGAGAACCGGGAACTCGATCGAAGAAGATGTTCGGGGTCTTGTGAACTTGGGTATTCTGAAGACGAGGAGGATTGGTCGTTCAGAGGTCTTGCTCTTAGACCGTGCCAGGGACCGGGAAGTCTTGGACGCCATCGCGAAACATCTCAAGAATCTAGAGGGAGTGGAGAAAATCGACAACACCAAGTTCTAGAACAGGAGTCCCTGGAGTTGACCAATTCTTCACTGGAAAGATCGCGGAAAGTGGCAGGGTCCGGACCGGAATAACTGAGCTGGACGAGATGCTACATGGCGGATTCATGGAAGGCGACGCCGTGATGGTGGCCGGGAGCGCTGGCTGCGGAAAGACAACTCTAGCCCTCCAGTACTTGGTTAACGGGGTCAAGCTTGGAGAACCTGGGGTCTACGTGACCTTCGAAGAAATGCCTGACCAGATCTACCGAGATGCAAAAAACCTCGGATGGGACCTTCGAAAGCTAGAGGAAGAAAACAAGTTCAGGATCGTATGCACCTCCCCAAACCTGCTGCTCGAGTCGGAGGGAGAGAGTCTGCTCGACGAATCCCTCCGAGACATCCAGCCCAGACGAATAGTTGTAGATTCGTTGAGCCATCTTGCCATGTTCGTGAAGGAAAGCGAGCTGAGGCGAGAAGCGTACCGCTTGATTATGCACCTCAAGACCAAGGGAATAAGCTCCTTACTGGTGTGGGAATCTCCCCAGATGACAGGAGGGTCATTCGCTGTTACCGAAGTAGGATTGAGCTTCCTAGTGGACTGCATCGTTGCATTGAAACCTGTCGAGATCGAGTCCTCGATGCGGAAGGCTTTGGTGGTTCTGAAGATGAGGGGAAGCGATCATGACAAGCGACTTAGAGAGTTTGAAATAACTCCGACAGGAATCAAGATAGAATCCGCGTTCACGAATTATGAAGGGGTCATCACTGGCTCGCCGAGAAGGGTTGCGTCGGAGAAATTCATGGATCTCTTCCGCGGGGCGGCGGAGAAACGAAAGTGAGGGGATAGAAGAATGCTGGATCCTATCGTTTTACCCACGCTTTACTTCATAGCGGTTCTAGAACTCATCTTCCAAGCGGGAGTGGTATTCTACGCGTTCAAGGTGACGAGGATTACAGGCTCGTTTCGCGCTTGGACGATGATAATCGCTGCGTTTTCGTTGCTGACGATTCAAAGCGTTGTGGGCTTGGTTCTGACTCTTTCGTTGCCAACTGATCAAATAGCTAATCTGATAAGTTCGGTGGGAGAGACTACCACCATTCTCAGCTCAACTGTCACGGCAATAGCGGGAGCGCTTCTCTTCCTTGGGGTCTTCGGACTCGCAAAACGATTCGAAAGCCAGGCAAAACCGTCAGCCTGAGCCCGAGAAGAAAACCCCGGCAACTGGGGTGGACAAATTCTTCGAATTATTCGTGAAGGTTGCCAAGAAAAAGTGAGCTGCGCGCAGAGACACGCGTCTGACGCAAGAGATCCAGCGATTGTCAAACGCTGACCGGAGGGAACAAAGGCGGAGTTTTCTCAGACTGTCGGCCTAGCCTTATTGTGTCCCTTGGTCGAGAGAGTCACAATCTCGGCCAGATTTCTACCTCTGGCCTCTGCAAGCGGAATCTCATTGGTCTCGACCAGTCTAGCGATTACTAGTTTTTCTATCACTCTTGCTCCGTATCCGAGTAGGGCGTGGAGAGCTTGGAGGAATTCGTCCATCTTGTGAGGTGTCTCTTCCAAAGAAATGGAATATCTCTTGCGAAGATAGAGCAGAACTGAGTCTCTCGTGCTGGTGCCAAGAGCACTGAGGGCGGCGTCGATGGATTCTATCAGCGGCCGGTCTAACGATGTGCCCACTGTTGCGGTCAAGCTAGGAAACCTGGACCAGTTCGATCTGAGCATGCGCACTCTTGTCTGGGAGAGAGACACCATAGTAGTCGGTCCTCGGTTTTACGCCCAAAAGGCAAAGAACGCCGTTGTACTGGGCAAGTCTCAAATGTACATCTGAGGCGCTGGCAAGTTCTCGTAGGGTGTTGGAGAATGGCCGAGCTATTGATATCATGATGTCGCCCGCGTTTCTCACCTTGGCGATGGTCTCGATTATTAGCCCCTGCATTGCAGGGAGGTCTTTCGCGTATCTCGCTTCCAGGGCGTCGAAGCCGATTATGCTCAGCAATCGGTTCTCGGGTTTCCTCAGCCTCTTGGCTGTTTTCCAGAACATGTCAAAGGGCTGGAGGACGGTTGCACCTCCAAGGTCAACGGTGTTCGGACCGCCCTTTCCCGTGATGTCGAAAACTTGCATTGATGCTAGCCCCTCTGGAACCGACTTTCTGAGGGTTTCTTGCAATTCTTCAGGGTACATTCCGTTGATAGGGATACAGATGATTTGGTCGCCGGACTTGACTGTGTTTGATATTATTGGCGTGAGAAAAGTCATAAGAGAAGTTGACGAGACGTCGTCTCCGACCTCTAGGAGAACGTGGCTTCCCCGCTTGAGGCCTCCCCCGAGAATGGTATCGAGACCCTTGATTCCCGTGGAGGAGTGTGATGCTGTATTCTTGATGACGGGATAGGAGTGTCCGTTGTTAGCTTGTGAGGAGTCGAAGGGGCTTAGCATCCGAAAACCACCATCGAGGGTGAACATATTCTCTCTTCTTCCTATCTTTGTACCCCGTAACTTGTGAATGACCAGATTTCTAATAACCCGCCCATCGATCTCCTTCTGGGTGAACTTGAGGACTCCATCGGCCACGAATTCTTCAATCCCTAGGCCGAGCCTCGAAGTGCCCATGGGGATTTCTGAGATCAGGAGAGTCGTGCATCCAGCCTGCCTGATTACCTTTCCGAGAATCGTGTGAAGTATTGACCTGGCCTCTATCAGTTGAGGGACCGCTTGGGCCATTGCAGAAAAGGAATCGATTACAAGCCTAGATGCTTTGAAGTCAAGGACCGCGTCAACTATGGACTGGGTCACAACGGGAATACCCTCATTCTTGACGGTTAGAAGGTCCATGTAGAGGAACATGCCGGCTTCGTCTGCCTTGGCGAAGTCCAAACCACTCCGCGCCGTTTCTGAGAAAAACGCGTCACGACCCTCGGCGAAGGAGACATAGATTCCCCTGTCGCCCCTGATGATACCCTCGTAGAGAAATCTCGCGCTAAAGGCTGTCTTACCAGACCCAGGAGTTCCGGCGACAAGAAACAGACCAGCCTTGGGCACACCTCCCTCTATTACGTCGTCAAGCTCAGGGATGCCAGTGGGGACCCGTTGAAACAAATCTTACAATCACGTATCAGGCCTGCTGGGAAAACGTGAAAGTTAAGATTCTTGATACTTCAGACGAAGGCCCTAGGTAATCTCGCTAATGGGCCGTGGAGATTGTGAGTGTGTCTTCGCGCCCTGACCTTAATCTAAAGGGGATAGGTTGCCCAGCGTTGACCATTGCAGCGAGCTTGTGACCAATCCAATTCTATCAGTCGAAGAGAGTCGAAGACGTGCGAGTCTGCATATTCAGATAAACAACCTTTGGTCGAAGATAGGAAAGGAAGCAGTTGTCTCAATGGAAGTTCACAAGACAATACTAGACGCTATTGGAAACACGCCGCTCGTTCGGCTGAACAAAGTCTCGAAAGGTCTCAAGCCCACTATTCTTGCAAAGCTGGAAAACCTCAACCCTGGCGGGAGCGTTAAGGATCGAATAGGAATCGCGATGGTTGAACAAGCGGAGCAGAAGGGACTGCTAAAACCCGGTGGAACGATCATAGAGCCGACATCAGGAAACACTGGAGTTGGATTGGCAATGGTTGCCGCGGTTAAAGGCTACAAGATGATTTTCGTCATGCCAGACAAGATGAGTGAGGAAAAGAGGAGCATCCTACGGGCATATGGAGCAAAAGTAGTGGTGACACCTACAAACGTTTCCCCAGAATCCCCTGAACATTATACGAAGGTTGCCGAGAGGCTCGCGCGAGAGACTCCGCAATCGTACATGCCTAACCAGTACGAGAACCGGGCCAATCCAGACGCCCATTTTCGGGCAACAGGGCCTGAGATTTGGCGTCAGACCGAGGGAAAGGTCGACGTTTTTGTCTGCGGCATGGGAACCGGAGGGACCATCACAGGAACAGGCCGGTTTCTAAAGGAGAAGAAAAAAGCCTTGAAGGTTGTCGGTGCCGATCCGGAAGGATCCATTTTCTATCCACGTTTTCACCAACAAAAAGAGCAGCCACACCAGTACAAGGTGGAAGGGATAGGCGAGGATTTCATGCCGGGAACACTGGACATGTCTATCATAGATGATGTCATACAGGTTTCTGACACCGACGCCTTTCAAATGGCCCGACGACTTGCCCAAGAAGAAGGGATTGTGGTGGGAGGGTCTGGAGGAACGGCAGTGCAGGCAGCCTTGAGGGTTGCAGAGCGCCTGGATGAACACAAGACGATTGTCACATTGCTCCCTGATACCGGCCGGAATTATCTCAGCAAGTTATTCTCCGACAAATGGATGAAAGAACAGGGTTTCCAATGAACAGTGAGGCGGGGGAAAATTGAGAGATCGGGACGTCATGAATCTGTTAGATCAGATTGAGCTGTACGTTCTTGGTGCAGTAGGGGAAAGGGTGGCCCAGAAAGATTATTGGCTTTTCATCCACCACAGCATGAAGAGTGGATTGCTCATGACAAAGGCTTTGGAGAAACATCTCCAATACAAACTGGAAGCTCTGGGGGTTAAGCCTCATCAGCAGTAGTGGTTCTAGCCTTTTCCTCGGGGATCGCTTCGGACTTTACGATTGTGATATGAAATCAGTCGCCACACGGCCTGCGTTGAGGAACAGCCTTGACGGTGTTCCCTGGACAATCTCAAGATTGTGCGTGGCGATTACGAAGGTCACTCCTTCGCCTCGAATGATACTCGTTACCAGTTGCACAAGTGCTCGGGAATTATCCTGATCCAAGTTCCCAGTAGGTTCATCCATCAGGACCAGTCGCGGCCTGTTAGCCAACGCCCTAGCGATCGCGACTCGTTGCTGCTCCCCGGCGCTGAGTTGAGAGGGTCGGTGTCGCTCTCTGCCAACCAACCCTACCTTGTCGAGTAGTTCACTTGTCCTCTCTTTCATTTCTTCCTCGGGTTTCCCTTCGAACATCATTGTCAACTTGACGTTCTCCAGAACCGTCAGCTCCTCAACAAGATTGTAGTTTTGAAAAACAAAACCCACGGTAGTGCGTCTGATCCTGGAAAGTCGATGCTCATCCATGTTCGAGATTTCAATCCCGTCAAGTAGTACCTTGCCTGCTGTTGGCTTGTCAAACCCGCCTAGAAGGAACAGGAGGGTGGTCTTTCCGGACCCAGACGGACCGTAGACTGCCAGAAGCTCTCCCTTACGAACTTGTAAACTTACATTGTCGAGAGCGACTGTTTTCTCTGGTCCATTCCAGTACGCCTTGCTCAACTCATCCGTTCTTAGAAGGAGTTTCTCATCCAAACCTGAAGACCTCCTGAGGCCGGACCCGCGCGATTCTGAGCGCAGGATAAATGGAAGCCACTACCGAGACGGAAAATGCGAGCAGGGCAGCGTAGAGGAACGTGGAAGGGACTAGGATTACGCCGACGCTGACATTCTGGACAATTGGGATCGAGATAAACTGGAGAGCCACGTAGGATATTCCAAGCCCTACTAGCGTTCCCAGGGTCCCCAATAAGAGAGACTCGTACAGGACGAGCTTGATTATTTGGTTGTAAGAGGCTCCGGTCGCCTTGAAGATGGCAAATGCGCGCATTCTTTCGCGTAGGTTGTTGAGGTTTGAGTTCATTATTCCCAAGACAGCGCCAAGGGTTACGATTGCTGTTATGTCGGAGGCTATGCTTTCCAGAGAGGCGAATATTGGCGAGACCTTGGAAGGAGTCTCGCTGGTCCGAAAAGCCTCTACCGTCGGCATTAGGGTCCTGATCTGACCTATCAGGTTGTTGACATTTCGTGAGTCCCGAGCGGTGGCAACGATCATCGAGGTTCCGTTCACCATTCCGATCATCTGTTGCGCGACTATATGGGGGATAATGGCCGAGTAGTCCATCCAACTGTTGGTAAGGTAAACCCCTGAAATTCTGTACATTGCGCCGTTGAGCTGGACAGGGTCTCCTGCGCCTTTTCCTATGGTTGTGGACAGCGCTTTCCCTATCGCCAGTACTCCGGTTTGGTTTGATGTGATCATGGTTCCTGCTATCATGCTGTAGTTGAGAAGGAAATGTAGCTGGGCGGGAACTACGCCTGCAGTGAGAGCCTCAGCAGAGTCAACTGTCAGCAGTGCGAGGGTGACTGGCGTAGCGAAAGAAATCCCTGGGACGGCTTTCACTACTGCGGCGTAGGACTCGGGAATCTTGCTGATTAACGGGTAGGAGGCGCCTTTGCTCCAGACATCAATCTCGCCTCCGAGGGAGGATACGCTTCCTGACAGGTTCACTTCGAGAGTTGAGACCAGAGATTGGACCGTCACATAGGTAAGGATCAGTGCGGCAAGCCCGACAATTGTAAGAACGGTGCGAACCCTGCGGCGAGCGAGCCCCTTAGCCGTGAACCGGAGGAGGCCGAACGAGGTCAAACCGACTATGACCTTGCTAGCCTGGATTTTTCGAATGAACAGGTCAGCGGGTCGATGGGCTTCCGAAAACTGTGGGAGGGGAAGCTGGCGTCGGAAGGAGGTGGGTTGGTCCACGTTTTCGCTTCTTTGCTAGGAGGATTCCTCCTATGATGGCGATTGCAGCGATCACGCCAGCTAGGCCGATGTAGAGGAAGGTTGGTTGGCTGGCCGGTTGCGTTGTCGGAGGAGGTTGAGTTGACGCTTGTTTGGCGAATACTGCGAAGAGGCTGAAGTGGTTGACGGTTCCCTCAACATAGTTCTGGTTAGTGTTCACCGCAACATTGCTTAGAGGGATCCAGCTTGCTCCATTCCAGTAGTATGGAGCGATTGTGCTGGTGTTCAGGCCTTGAATCTGGCTTGGTGTATAATAGAATCGGACGCGGGCATTCAAGGTGATGGAAATGTTGGCGTTGACTTGCGTGTAGATTCCCAGAGCGGATAATCCTGCCGGTGGAGTTCCACCCGGATTTGATGGGAGCTGTATTACCTGGACTGCAATCGGTGTGGACACGTTGAGGAAGAGCGATGTTAGGATTGCTGGAACGTACTGAGTTCCGTTCAACAGCATGTTCGTTCCGGGAGCCTGGTTGGGAAAGAGCCAGCTGTTGCCTCCTTGGATGAAGTAGACGTAGTCGTTGCCGTTGTTGTCTTGGAGTCCACTGTTTCCAAGACTGTCTGTTGCCCTCACCCGGTAGAACACGGCTGCGCCTGGGCCTATAGGAGGAATTGTTGCGTTGTATATGTCTCCAAAGAATGGTTGTTGGACGGGCACGTTTTGTCCTTTCGCGTAGTAGCCGAACAGTGGGGTCATTGGAACGGATGTCCAGGTCAGTCTGTCAGTGGAATACTCTAGGTTGACCGAGCTTACTCCGCTACCGTCGTAGACTTGCGTCCAGACGTGAACTTGGTCGCTTGAGGTCGGGGCGAACGGGCTGGACCAAGGAGTACTAACAGTTGGCGGTGTCGTGTCAGTAGCGGTTATCATTGCTCCGCTCGATGCGGAGATTTGCGCGTTCTGGTTGCTGTTTGTTGATCCCGGAGGACTGTATTTGTAGTTGATGTATGACCCGTAGACAGGGTAGGAGCCTCCAGCTCTTGTCTGTATCCCGATTCGGAAATTGATGCTCTGGCCCGCTCCGAGACTGTAGGGCCAGCCTGTGGAATAGCTTCCGTAGCTAGTCTCAGGAGAAGAGGGGCCTAACGGGTTGAACAAGAGGCTGAAGGCTTGAAGATTGTAGGAGAAATTCGTCACGTTAGAGGACCCTGTATTTGTTACCGTTACTATCACGAGGTCAGTTGCTCCTGCCGAGACTTGAGTCGTTGGAGCGGAGATGACAATTCTCAGGCTTGGATTGAAGCCTGCAATCGTCGGGTCATAGATTGGCACGGTCTGGCTGAAATTGGTCTGGAAACCCTTGGTACTAGATTGGTTGTATGATACTGTTCCGGACAGATAGTAGCTCGACACACCACCAAAGAAGTCTATTGTAGGGACCATTGCAGTTGCGGTGAAGTTCACCGTCTGAGAGGTTCCAGGAGCCATGTTCGGGACGATCTTCGAGACTACGAGAAAGTTTAGCCCGTTTCCTGTGAAACTCGGTACTGTTGCTATGATGTTGTTGTAGGTTACATTTCCTGCATTGTACACGTGCACGCTGACGGTGGTGGAGGTTTTATTCGCCACGACCGCCGGGTCGATCGTGACATAGGTTTTCAGGAGACCTACGAGAGGAAGCTGGGCGGTGGTCGAGGGAGAGGGGTACACCCCGAGAAGGGGTCCAGTGTAGTAGAACTTGTACTGGTTCGCGCCAGATTGCGCGGTGACGTTGTTGGCGGTCTCGTAGAGATTTGTGCTATTTGCCTTGACAATGTACCACGTGGAGAAGCTTTGTCCCGATGGGAGGGAAGCGACAGTGAGACTTACCGTCTTCAGGTTGCTGGCTTCGGAAAGAGAAGGACCGAGGCTAACAACTGGGAGCCAGAACGGTATCGAGCCGCCAGTAGAGTTGGTCCTGGAGCTTTGCGGAATCAAGGAAGACACGATGACATTGTTGGCAAGTTGAGATCCGGTGTTGGTCACGCTAAGGTTGACCTGGACCAGGCTCTGGTTCTGTGCGACATAAAGGAAGCTGATTTTTGTCACGTTCATCGTCATCTCTACCACAGGGACGATTGTTGGAGGTCCGACCGTGACGGCTATTGCAGGAGATTGGGTGATGTATTCACCAATCAGCTGCTGGCCTGTCCCTGTCGCATTAACTTGGCTGCTGTAGGCTATTCGTTCCGGTGTTATCGACATTGGACCTGTGACATTGAAGAAGTACGGATAGGACAGAGTTATCGTTCCGCCAGGTGAGATGCTTGTTGGAGTGATTATTGAGAACGGGATGTACATCCCCTCAGCATTGTTCTGTAGAGATCCAGTGTAATTGGCGATGAGTCGGTAACTTCCTAGTGGCAGGGTCGACACGCCCAGCCAGCTGGTAGAATATCCACCGGTCGAGTTTGTTATGATAGTCGTTATTGGTCTCAGTGTGTTGTTCGTAAACCTGTATGATAGTACCACGGGAGCGTTTGCGATTGGTTTGCCCGTTGCGTTTACGAGAGCACCCGCAATAGTGGTTGATCCGCCGCTGGGGACCGAGCACGGTAAACAGTCAAGTCCAAGATAGGAGGTCTTCGGGTTTTCGAGTTGTGGGAGAACTCCCGAGTAACCGACCTGACCCGTATCTGTAATATTGGCATAGTTCTGGAATGTCAGTCTAAGGGTCAGTTGCTCGAAGAGCGCGGCAGGGCCTCCAGGAATCTGATAGGGTTTCAATGGGCTCCATGTTTCGCCTCCTCCGAGAAGCATGACTGGAGACGCCACAAGCTGCATTGCCTGACCAAAAGGTTGGAGGAGGACGTGGGTCAGAACCGTTGGAGCGCAGCCAAGACCGTTTTTGATCTGGAATGTGAAGTATGTAGTGTTGGCTATGACTGGAGAAAAGGAGTTGACGACAACTGGGCAGGGTCGAGGCTGCTGAGGAGTGTTCCCTAGTCCTTGCGGGTATAGGAAGATCTCAGCTTCTGGGTTGAGGTCTTCTATGTTGAAGTATGTGGTGGTTAGGTTGTTGTTTTGTATGCTTACTGTGACGGTTCCGATTTGTCCGTAAGACGGACTTGTCGGGCTGATACTCTTCGTAACAGTCAGGGGGCCATTCTGTTTCACGTTTAGGGCTGGTGAAAACTGGGTGTTCCACTGGTAGACATAGTTCGATGTGTCTAGGAAATATGCGCTAAGGGTGAATGTCGGATTTGGATTGAAAGATTGAAAGTTGAACAAGCGGTTGTAGGTCGTTCCTTTGAGAAGTGAGGCCAAGCTGAACTGCAAAGATGATACAGTAGGCTGGCCTAGGAGTACGACTCCGGAAAAGACTAGAGTGAAGTGCAGGTTGCTCGCGTCCATTGCCCCCGTGTTGGTTAAGTCCAAGGTGAGAGTGAACGGCTGTCCAACATTGAAAGTTGAGGGTGTCGTGGTCCACGTTGCGCTGAGATAGGGAGAGTCGAAAGCAGGATAATGGAATGTAACACTCACATCAGGCAGTAATCTCTGGGCCGTTCCCACCCACGGAAACACTCCCACGACAAGTGTCGATCCAACACCTGACTGGACTAGCATGTTGGCCGGGCTGAAACTCTTGACCTGCGCTCCGCTGGGCAACGATGCTACGAAAGTCTCATTCGTTGCCGAATAGATCCCTCCCGTTTGGCCTACGAGCGACCCGAAGCCAATCGTATAGTCTTGCGGTAGAGAGAAGGTCAAGACTTTCTTGTGGATTACAACGACGCCCGTGGAGTTGAGTCCGAAGGCGG
>VBBT01000058.1 GCA_005881695.1 Candidatus Bathyarchaeota archaeon
CTTTTTTGTCCGGTTAGTAGCGGCGCCATCAAGGTCGTATCTCCCAACCAGCGGAGGTTCATGTAGAACCGGGCAACTTCGAGCGTTTCTTCGAAACCATTGGGTGTGCCTGAAGGCCACCGAGCCCTGCGGTACTCTCGTTCGCAGCTCCGAACGACCTGCGTTGGCCAGGAATGTGTCAGCGAGGCTAGGTCGATTTCTCCTGGTGCGATCGCGGTTGACTGCCAGTCTGCTGGCCGACTCGTGCCGTTTTGATAGATGATGTTCGACCCGAAGTATTCTCCATGGATAATGGTCTGGGGAGCCTCTACTAGGCGCGGGATAAGACGCTCAAATTTGTCGCAGAGACTGGGGATCCACTGTAATTCAGCAAAGGGGCTGAATAGTTGCCTCGTTCGTTTGGCCCAGCCCTTGTAATAGTTATCGTCATATCTGCGGAGGAATCTAAGCCGGGGACTTGGAAGGAGTTTTTCGGAAGCGGCGTGGAATTTGCCAATCCACCGTGCTGATCGGATCATTGCTCTCGGATCTTTCGACCAGCTGGCGGGGGTCCCTCTAGGCAGGTATTCCAGTACCAGCCAAGGGATCCGTCCAATCCTGTCGTGATAGACCCCGTAGAATGCGGGAGTAGAGGCCTGTAAGGGATGGAGGACTTCGCGGTATACGTTGGACTCGTAGGAAACGTTGCCTCTGTGGCGGTGTACGCTGTCGAACTTTTTCGTTCCGTACTTGACAAAAAGGCTCCGAGTGGTTCGATCTCTGCCCAGACGACACTTCACGATCTCGGTTGGGAACGTGCTTCCGTATGGGTTGGGTTTCCTGGCAAGTATGGCCAAGTCTCCGTTTGCAGGCTTGTTCGTGCGAAATATGGTACCGAGTCCTGCGACGAGTCTCCTCTGACTGGGATATCTCGGGGTCTGGGGAACTCCTCTCAACCTGTTGCTCATCCGAACAGTTGCCCTTTCTCGCTTAGGCGTGTGTTGGAGTCATGCTCTTTAGGACAGAGGCAACCTCATCGGTTAATCCTCCCGTCTTTCCGTTTTCTATCGTGAGGATCATGTCGCAGTTCCTCAGTGCGCTTGCGCGATGCGCGATCATCATCGTCGTCCTTCCTTTCATGAGGCGTTCGATGGCGTCAAGAACCAGAGTCTCAGAGTGAATGTCCAGCGCGCTTGTAGGCTCGTCGAGTATGAGAACTGGTGCGTTCTTCAGAAATGCTCTCGCGAGCGAGACCCGCTGACGTTCACCGCCGGACAATTTCATGCCTCGTTCTCCCACGAGGGTATCGTATCCGTTTGGAAGGCTGGTGATGAAGTCGTGCGCGTTCGCGTCCCTAGCTGCAGCAAATACTTCCTCGATAGAGGCTTCCGGCCTCGCGAATCGAATGTTCTCAGCTATTGATGTGGAGAACAGGACCGTGTCCTGGAGAACCACTGCAAACTGGTTTCGGAGATCCGCCAACTTGTAGTCTCTCAGATCCACATCGTCCAAGCTGATCACGCCTAGCGTTGGATCAAAGAAGCGGACTAGAAGGCTGGACAGGGTCGTCTTGCCTGAACCAGTCGGGCCGACCACGCCGAGACGGCTGCCCGCGGGCAGCTCGAAAGACACATCGTCGAGAACTGGATGGCCGTTCGTATATTCGAAGGATACTCTCTGGAAAACTATCTTGCCCTTCGCTCTTGCCAGGGGCCGGGCATTCGGGCTCTCAGGCACGTCAGGCGTCTCGTCGAGAACCGAGTGGTACCTTTCTATCCCTGCTAGGGACAATTGTATATCAAGTGTTTTTTGCCCTACGTTTCTCAATGGAGAATAGAGTTGGGTCACATAGTAATTGACGACTAAGAGAGCTCCGAGGCTTAGAGTGTTGGCCTGGACGTGGCGGATACCTATGTATAGCACTGCCGCGAGCCCGATCGATGTGACGATGCCAACGAGCAAATTGTAGACCGCGCTGTCGACGTAGACCTTGAGCTGTGCGGACAAGCTATCACTGTAGTGAGAGACTAATTGTATGTTTCTTCGCTCTTCTTGACCGAACGCTTTTACCACTCTTGAGGCTCCCAGGGACTCTTGGGCCACGGCCATTGCTGCGCTCTCTGAGGTTTTGAACTTCCTCCATCCCTTGCGGATTCGTGGCCTAAATACGAGAGTAAGCAAGAACATGAACGGGGAGACGACTAGGGAGATCAGCGCGAGCTGCCAGTCGAGAAAAAGCGTCACGACGATCATCGCGGCCAGGGTTAGCACCGAAGTAAGGAGTGGAATTATGCTGTCGATCCCGAACGAACGGAGTGCAGGCGCGTCGTTCAATGTGCGATACGCTGAGTCTAGGGTACCCTTCGAGTCATGGTAGGCGATGGAGAGCCGTTGCATCTGCCGGAAGAGTCGGGCCCGCACGTCTAGGGTCATTCGATTTCCGGCTTTGTTGACGAACCATGTGTTCACCAGGTTTTGTAAATACGCTAGGACGGCGCTTCCCAACAGTATGCCGATTGCGAGCCAGAGCACGTAGTCTCTTGACGCAGTTTGTGTGAGAACTGTGAGATATCCTGGTAATGGTTGGGAGCCGATAACGCTGTCTACGAGTAGCTTGATGGGTAGCGGGGTGATTAGAGTTATGGGTATTGTTGAGAGAGATATTATCCACGCGACAACAATGGAACGCCAATAAGGTCTGAGGTCGGAAAGCACTCTCCGAAACATTCCCTGCTTATGGATCTCAACCTGAGGTGGCTTGGCTGAGGATTGTTGAGGAATCAAGCTGCCCATCGCCATTCTCTTCCGGTCCTGTCGGAGGCTGACAATTAACCAGCCAATACTCAGCGTGAGTCCTGCAGAACCAATAGCAATGAGCACCGTTGGGGAGAAGTAGGAGAGCGTGTCTTTAAAGCCGGTTTTGAAATTGGGATCATTTTCGTACGCGAGGAATACCAAGAAGAGGAGGAACATGATGAGTAGAGTCTGTATATATGTGAATCTTATGGAACTCTTAGTTCCGGCTTTTTTCCCGGTGGATGCCACCAGTGGCTTGCGCGCGTTTACCGATTCATCAGTCGGGCTGAAGATTGCCCCCACGCCTTTCTGATCACTGCGCTTCTTTGCTCTAGCGCTTTTCCCCAAAAATACTACCTCCCTCTATCTTAGAGTCAGGCTACGTCCAGCCAAAGACATTGAGAGAGGCGATGAGAAGCTCGGAAGGGCACTTTTCGACTTGCGTGGCTGGTCGACGATGATGCGGTTTCAGATGGGACAATTGTTGCTCGCCTATGTGTTATCCTGCACCCGAGCGCTTTAGGGTTTCCCGCAATGCATCGGTCGCGGATGATACATCTCCGAGTACGCGTATTGCTAAGAGGCACGCTATTACCGCCCATAAACCGCTGGGAATCCAGACTCCGGAGAAGCCTGCCAGAATCGACATCACCGTGGAAACAGCGCTCAGAAGAAGTGCGAATGCGTAGTATTTCGGAGTGATCCTAAAATGCAAGAACTGTTTTCCGGGAGCGTGCTCCTCGACGGCGGCCAGCAATCGTCCGCCTCCGAACAGCCCTCCTCGAACTTCGAGGTCCCAGCGGTCATAGTCTTCGCCCGCTCTCACAACCGCGTTAGCATCTCTCAGTTTTCTCTGTAGACACTCCAAGGTAGTCTCGAGGCTCTCTCGTTCGTCCCGCCACATCGTTAGTGTCGAGGCGCGAAACTGAATCGCTGTCTTGGTCCTACGTCTCCGCCACGGTGTGAGACCGCCCTTTAGCCTCCCGTAAAGGCGCGCCAATGGCTGCAAGAGGTGAAGGGCGAAAACCGTCACTCTCAATCTCAAGAGTTGCCAAAGCGTCCTGGGTCCTCTATCATGGAACCTCGCGTGGCGGGCGTTCACCGATGCCTGAACGACGGGAAGTGTCATCGATGCGAGGATCAGTAACCCGAAGATGCTGGAAGGGGTCCAGCCTATGCTGAGGATGAATCCAACTGCAAGTGCGCCGATTATCAAGTACCATTCAGGGCTCAGCGTAAGCGACCAGCGAGAAGGCGGAGGCTGGTAGAGCGACTGAAACGGTGCCGTGCCCCAGACACCTTGATAGACACGCCCTCTGAATGAATTGAAGTCTAGTGGCAGACCCTTTCCATAGATGCGTCCTTGCCAACTCAGCTGTCCAACGGAGTTGTATTTCCCAGGCCATTTACGTTCAAGTAATGATTCAGCTTGGCCATAGCCTACCTGATGCCTCCAAGACTTGCGGATCGAGTTGCGCCTGTGGTGCCAGACCACCGCCGCAGGAGAGAAACCGATCGTCGCGCCCGCCTCGCGCAGTCGCCAGCACAGATCGACATCATCGCCAGCGACTCGGAAGATTGGATCGAACCCACCGATCATGTCCAGCTCGTCTTTTCTGAACATCATGTTGCATCCCGGAATGTGCTCGGCAACCCTATCCGTAAGCAAAACCACACTGGGGTTCCCCGGTGCGTTTGCCACCGCGTCGGCTTTCCACCCATCATTCGGTGGCGGAAGGTTCGGTCCCCCAACACCGACATATTTCCCTTCAAAGATGGAACTCGCGAGAAATTTCAACCAGTCAACGTCGGGGTACGCATCATCGTCGATGAACGCGACCATTTCTCCAGTGGCTGCTTGTATGCCAGCATTACGCGCCTGACTGAGACCCATATTCTCTGTGCTGATTAGCCTGACATGGTATTCTGAGGCTATCTGCGGGGTCGAGTCGGTGGACCCGTCATCTACGACGATTATTTCGTAGTCGGGGTAGTCGAGCTTACTGAGGCCGTTGAGAGTGTCCCGGATGGTCGACGCACCGTTGAAGCTGCAGACCACTACTGAAATTCTCGGCCAGTTTAGGCTTGGTGGAAACGGGGATTCTTCGAAGGCTCGTCGGACGGTGCGGAGAGCTGGCTTTGGCGTTCGATCACGGGTTGTCAGCCCGAATCTCCAATCTTCTACTAGATACTTCCCATGGTACCATTCGTCTGTCCAGGCGAAAACTACGACCCCGCAGCAGCCCAGCTTGAAGGCGGCTCGGACCTGCCATTCCAGGGTGCTGGCTTGTTTCTGCTCGCCGTTGCGAAGGCTGTCAAGGCCAATTTCGCTGAGTAAAACCGGACGGTCATCGCTAAGATTGTGTAACCGTGCAAGGTATCCTTCAAGGGCCGGTTGCGATTCGAGGTACACGTTGAAGGATAGAAAATCCAAGAACGGGAGCCGTAGATACTCTGTCGAGGGGTAGTTCACATAAGTGACAAGAGCGCCTGGGTCTTCGCGCTTGGCTACATGGTAGAGATGTTTGATGAATTTCTCTACTTGTCGTCTGCCGTGCCAGCGGACAATGGAGGACGTGATCTCGTTTCCCACGCTGTAACAGAATACTGCGGGGTGGCCGGCGCAGGTACGGACCCACGTCCTAACCCGGTACTCGATCTCTTTGATCCTGCCGGGCCGGTCTAGGAAGGCCATTTGCTCGCCCCAGTTGAGCCCAACCATGACCCTTAGTCCGTTTTTCTGGGCTACATCTAGAAGCCAACGAGGAGGACCCGTGTGGACCCTTACAACATTGAAGCCGTTCTCCGCCATCTGGGCAAAATCTCTTTCTACCATCTCACGAGCTAGCCGCTCTTCCCCTTTCTCATCTATCTGGAAGGTGCCGTAGCTGATGCCTCTAACCCAGAACTTTTCTTGTTCGACAAAGAGAAACTTTCCCTCCACTCTAGGGCGTTCCGTGACAAAGCTCCGTTTAGGCCTAGCTTCCTGTAACGTCTGCATAGTCTTCACAACCTCGGCTCCTCATCAAATCCCCAGGGACCAATCCTGGTTGCCCAGAGCTCATCTGGCCTGGATGCTCGGTGCTATTCTCTCGCTGAGAATTCTCAGCCCGTCTTCTAGCCTGACCCTCGGTTCGTAGCCGAGCAGCTTGTGAGATTTCCGGGGGTCACCGATGAACCTGCGGACTTCGAAATCGTTCGCGTCGGTCTTGATGATCTTGGAGGAAGACCCTACCATGTTGACTATCATCTTGGCAAGGTCCGCGACGGACACGCCTCTGCCTGTGACAAAGTGAAAATCTTCTCCGAGCAACTCGCGGTGACCATCAAAGCTGTTCGTGTAGGCCTTCATTATGCCAGAGATGGTGTCGTCGATGAACGTGAAGTCTAGAACTTGTTCGCCGCCATACAAGGTTATGTCCTCTCCCCGGAGGGCTTTCATCATGAACGTCGGTATGACCCTGGATGGTAGGTCTCTGGTGCTACCGTAAACGTTGGAAAAACGGAATATTATCTGGTTGACTGATCGGCCGAGCATGGAGGTCGGTGAATAGGACAAGCATGTTCTCTCGGCAGAGAGCTTGGTCATGCCATATATCGAGACGGGTTTTTTCGGGTGGTTCTC
>VBBT01000059.1 GCA_005881695.1 Candidatus Bathyarchaeota archaeon
TCTTCCAGCCCATCGAACTCTCACCGGTCTGCCCGCTAGGAACAGTCTCTGCGCTATCCCCGATCAGTCAGGATTGGACCGTTTCGACGGTTCGGAACACGGAGGTTGTCGCTGATTCGACAAACGTGCTAGCGATTGAGTGTGCAGTCCGACGCCGCGAGCAGAGGAACTTCTCTTCAGGTAAAGCGGCATCCGTTCACCTGGCGGCGAGTCACCGCCTCTTAAGAGGCCAGAAACTTGGTGTCGGTCCTGGTGCTAGACAACACTTCAGAGCCTTTACCCTGTGTAGTGCAGGCCGCGACCCAGGGAGTCTTCGATTTGAGACGGATACGGTGGATCTCCATATCGGATTCTATCTTGCAGCACTCAAAGAGTTTCTAGGCACTAGGACACCACTTCGGGTAGCCGTGTCTGACATTGGATCCAACGCCGCACGACCAGTAGTTCTATCGGGAGTGGTTGAGAAGCTTCAGTCCGCGCACAAGAAGGTCAAAATCGGAATCGACCAGGATCGCAAGCAAGGGAGAGGATACTACGGCGAGTTGTGCTTCAAGATCTATGCAACCGACCCCACTGGCAAAGAACGAGAGCTTGTCGATGGCGGAGATGTCAATTGGACCCAGAAACTCCTCAACAATGCGAAGGAGCGTCTCATCATCAGCGGATGTGGCAGCGAGAGACTGTGTGAGCTCTTCGAGCCGGCCGCGTCCCGAAAGAGCGCTTAGGAGTCCGAGTCGTTACTGTCGTGCGCTTTTTTCCTTTTTCAGCAACTCGTCCAGCCGTTCAAAGCTCTCGTCCCAGTACCGCTGATACTCGGTAGCCCAAACAGCAATTTCCCGCAAGGGCTTGGCCTGCAGTCGGCACCAGCGTCGTTGAGCTTCGCGTCGGCGCTCGATGAGGCCAGCCTTCTCCAGGACCTTGAGGTGTTTGGAGACCGCTGGCTGGCTTATCGGCAGAGGCTCTGTCAGTTCTTGGACAGTGGCCTCGCCCTGCGCGAGCCGGGCGAGAATGGTGCGCCGTGTCGGGTCGGCTACGGCCTGGAAGGTCGCAGAGAGTGTGTCGTCTTTCAATGAATGGTCCGCAAGAGCTCGTCGAGGCGGTCGTATCCCTCGTTCAAGCCGTTTTCCATGCCGCTGGCTAACATACCGTCGCGATGCTCTTTCCGCTCGAACTTGACGATGGATGTCACCGTGGTGCGACCGTCGTGTTCTTGGAAGAGGGCTGTCTGAAGGGACTCGCCTGGCATGCCTTCGAAATTCCACGTCTGCACAATACGCTCTGGGCGTACGACTTCGCGGAATTCGCCGTGGAAGCCGTATTTGGTGCCGTCCGTGTCTATGTGGGTGAAGCGCCATCGGCCGCCTGGGCGGACGTCCAATTGCTCGATGGCCATCTTGTATTTTCTGGGCCCCATCCATTGGGCGACGAGTTTTGGATCAGTGTAAGCACTGAATACGGCGTCGCAGGGCGCGTCGAAGGTCCGTACTATTCGGATCTCGGTATCGTTAGGAGTTGTGATTATGGCGGGTTTCGCGATAGATTGTGAGGATTTCATAGCCTCATATATAACCGCATAGATATATAACCATTCTGTTAAGGTCAGACCTCGGAGCGAAATGCAAGTCAACAACGGGAGCTACACTAAAGCGTACCTAAATGTGCTGATACCTTGAGGCTTTGAGAATGTGCAGGAATATCAGAACACTCTTCAACTTCGACCCGCCGGCGACAGATGCAGAGATTCGGGATGCTTCCCTGCAGTTCGTCCGAAAGATCAGCGGGTTTAGTCAACCGTCGAAAGCAAACGAACGATCATTCCTTGCTGCGGTTGATGAAATAGCCCAAGTTTCAGGCAGTCTTCTCCATTCTCTTGAATCGAACGCGCGACCAAGGAACAGGGAGCAGGAGATTGCAAAGGCGAAGGCCCGCTCTGCTGAGAGGTTTCGTACTAGCGTGTCCGCCTAGTAGGCCTTAACATTCTCTAGAAATGTCGCGGATGGGACGAAGAAGAGGTTCCCAGTGACCGCTCGGCTGAAATCCAATAGTCGATCATAATTGCCCGGTGGCTTGCCGACGAACATGTTCTCAAGCATCTTCTCGATTGTGAGTGGGGAACGGCTGTAGCCGATAAAATAGGTGCCGAACTCCTTCTGGCCTGCGTGACCGAAGGGCATGTTGTCCCGGAGAATCTTGATCTCCTTCCCATTCTCCACTACCTTGGTCAGCGCGTTGTGCGCGTAGGTGGGCTTGACCTTATCGTCCAACTCCACGTCATTCAGCTTCGTGCGTCCGACAATCTTTTCCTGTTTCTCCGTCGGTAATGCATTCCAGCCGGCGAGATCGTGGAGGTACTTCTGAATAATCACATAGCTGCCTGCGGCGAACGAAGGATCCTCGCTGGTTATGAGGGTGGCATAAATCGCGTCCTGACCCTTGGGATTTTCCGTCCCGTCGACAAAGCCAATCAGATCGCGGCTGTCAAAGTAACGAAACCCATGAACCTCGTCAACTGGGCTGACTGCGGGTCCAAGCCGAGCCATGATCTGCGTCGCCAGTTCGAAGCACAGGTCCATGCGCTGCGCCCGAATATGCCAGAACATGTCGCCAGGTGTCGAGACTGCATGACGCTCTCCGGCCCGTATCTCGCGAAACTTGTGCAGCTCTCTTGGCCGAGGCTTCCCGAATATCTGGTCCCAGGCATCGGACCCAAACCCCAAAACACATGAAAGAGTTCCCTCTTGTTCACGAAATCCTACGGAGCGGACGAGTGCGGCTAGATCGGCGCAGAAAGATCGGATTGCAGCTCTATGCCCTGCACCCGGGTTGATCGTTACGACCAGAAAGATCGCTGCGCGGGTCAGGGGTGTGGCGACAGGCTGTGGGACGGCGTGTGGAATGTCTGACGCTCTGGGCGTCATAGGCCGGAGGTTTGCCTAGAGTGCTGAAAACGTTTGCTGTCTCTGTTCTAGTCGTGTCCCATCCGCGAGGCTAGGCGGGTGTTGTCAGTTCGAGCTTCTTCTCTTCTTTCAGAAAGCTAAGCAGTGCGGAGTTGACTTCGTCGGCGTGTGTCCAAGATATGCAGTGCGGCCCGCCCTTGACCACGACTAGACGTGCTCCAGGGACCAGTTTGGCTGTCCGCTGTCCCGAGGCGGCGAAGGGAACGATACGATCCGCATCACCGTGAATGACTAGGGTGGGCACTTGGACGCGAGCTAGATCTTTACGGAAATCTTCAAGCCATGTTGGGACACAAGCTAAGCTAGCGGTGGCTGACGCGCCTGCTGCGATGTTCCAGCTGGACTGGACGGCTTGTTCGCTGACCCTCGTGCCTAGGAACTGGTCGGTGTTGTAGAAGTTCTTGAAGAACTCGGTGAAGAACGCATAACGGTCCGCTTTGACTGCGGTCTTGATCCCTTCGAAGGCGCTGCCGTCAACGCCTTCTGGGTTGTCCGGTGTCTTCAGAAGATATGGTGGGACTGACGAGATGAATACTGCTTTGCTAACGTCCTTGGATCCGTATTGTCCTATGAAGCGTGCGACTTCACCGCCACCCATCGAGAAACCGACCAGCGCGAAATCACGCAGATCAAGGTGGCTCACAAGTTTGTGAAGGTCTCTGGCGAACGTGTCATAGTTGTAGCCCACGGTCGGCTTGCTAGACTTACCGAAACCCCTACGGTCATAGGTGATCACACGGTAGCCGGCATCAAGAAGGACTGGTACCTGTTTCTCCCAGGAAGCACCACTCAAGGGATAACCATGGATCAGTACGACTGGCTTACCTGCACCGTGATCCTCATAATAGAGATCAATACTCCCAGAGTTTTCCTGACCGACATTAACGATTGGCATTAAGATTCAGCTCTCAACTGCATTCGCACTTATCACTATCGGTCTACTCCTGACCCAGCTTCTCCACTGACGTCCCTATCAAGTTCTGGTCATCCGGCCCTTGCTCCGTTCAGAACCGGGGTTTCTGGGACAGCGAGGACAGGCTTGATTCCATCGGTATATCCAATATCTAGTAGCATACCTTCGGAGACTTCACCCATCATCTTCTTGGGTTCAAGATTAATGACAAAAAAGCGCTTGCTTCCCCTCGACCTCCTTCGGATTGGGGCGTTCCCGCTTCATACCAACCAATATTCTTCTCTTGTGATCTCCAAAATCCACGACCAGCCTCACCAGCTTCCGTGAGCCCGGGACAGCGTCCTCATGCTCGATTTTCCCAACCCGTATGTCAACCTTGTTCAGGATATCCAGGGAAACGATTGATTTTACGGGTGCAACTCTCATGGGACACCGACCCAAATCTGAAATTCGATACTTTTTATGACCCACTAGAACTAATCTCGTCGCACAATTCTGACCGGACTTTCGAAAAAATCACCCAAACCTGCGCATTACCCAGTGGCCAAAGAAAGAAGGAATTGTTGATATCTGGTTCTATCTTTCCTTACAACGATGATTCCCGTGGCTAAGACCCCGAGCGAGACCATCACTGAACAGAAAGACGAGATTCTCAACCAGATAGATTCTAGTAGCAACAAGTTTGTGGAACAGCTCCAAGCCCTCTGCAGACAGCCAAGCGTGTCCGCACAGAACCAAGGACTTATCGAGACGGCTGAACTGGTTAGCAAGCTTCTCAAGGAAACGGGCTTCACAATGGAGCAGTTCTCTCCAAGCAAGGGTCCTCCCATCATATTCGCTGAACTCTCATCCAAGACCGGGAGAAAGACGCTCGTCCTCTACAACCATTATGACGTGCAGCCGGTCGAACCTATCGAGCTGTGGAAAAATCCTCCGTTCTCAGCGACCGTGGAGGATGGCAGAATCTATGCTAGGGGAGCGAGCGACAACAAGGGAAACATCGTCTCTCGCTTGATGGCGATAAACGCGTTCTTGAAGATGACTGGAGACGTTCCCTGCAATATCAAGTGGGTGATCGAAGGTGAAGAAGAGATAGGCAGCCCTCATTTCTCTGAGTTCATCACGCGTTACAAGGAGCGGCTGACCGGAGACTCAGCGATCTGGGAGTTCGGAGGCCTCGACTACGAGGACAGACCACTGGTCACGTTGGGCTTGAAGGGAATGCTCTATGTTGAGTTTAGAGTTCAAACCGCCCTGAAGGATTCGCATTCAGCTCGAGCGGCTGTTGTCGAGAATCCAGCCTGGCGTCTGGTACGAATGCTGGACACGATCACGGACGAGGATGGCAGAATCATGGTAGAAGGCTGGTACGACGATGTCAAACCGTTTACTCAGGAAGAGCTGGAGGTCATACGGGCGATGCCGTTGGAAGAACATAGTATTCGAGACGAGCTAGGGGTCAAGAATTTCCTCTTCGGCCTGACAGGATTCGAGTTCAAGAAAGCGTTCTATGGCAATCCGACCGCAAACATCGCCGGAATATGGTCCGGGTACACTGGCCCGGGACACAAAACAGTTCTTCCATCTGTCGCTCAAGCGAAGATGGACTTTCGCCTAGTGCCAAACCAGGATCCGGTAAAGCTGGCGGGGAAGTTGAGGCAACACTTGGTCCGCCATGGATTTGCTGATGTGGAAGTGAGCCTTCAGGCTGAGAATCCTGCGGCGCGTACGCCTATCGACGCGCCGGTCGCGAAGATTGCAGCTCGTGCCGGGAGAGAAGTATTTCGCAAAGAGCCCGTGACCCTGGTGACCTCAGCGGCTTCCGGTCCCATGCACTATTTCACAAACACACTAGGACTGCCGACAGTGGCTATTGGTTGTAACCATGCCAAGAGCAATACTCACGCTCCTAACGAGAACCAGAGGATCGACGTGTTCATCCAGGGAAGCAAGTGGATAGCACGGGTCATCGAAGAATTCGCCAAACAAACCTAGAAGATAGTCGAGCCAAACTAGCACGTCGGGACAGTTGACCGGAGTCCCTTGTTGGGCAATACTGGCGTTTATCCAATTGTCACAGACCCAATATCGTGATAATTGGCTGATGGGTGTAAAGGGGATCTGGCTAGAGGCAATGGTTTTCCGGTGATAGCAAAAAAGGGGGAGTGGGGAATCCATTCCGTTCGGTTAGAAACTCGTGGTGATGGTGGCGTAGAAAACGTCCACAATGTTTCGAGGGGCGTTGTTTATGGTGATGGTGTTTCTATCGTCGGCCCAGACTGCGAACGATGTGTCTCCGACTGTGACCGCGTCGATGTAGTCGCCGAAGTTTGGTCTAATGTTGACTGTGCCCTTGCACCAGTTCGAGGTGACAGTTGAGACCCTGACCGGGGCTTGGAAGGTCTTGCCTCCGTCCAGTGACTGTTGGAAGAACGTGTCGACCAGGGAGGCTCTCAGCGATCTGCGGGCGAGGCCTCCGCCCACGCTCACGGAACAATCAATAGCCAACGGGTCAGAAGACAAGTGTACCTCCTGGCTCTGGTAGTAGACAACGTTCACCTCTCCATGCGCACCGACACTCACCACCGGCCAGAACTGGATCTTGCCGTCTCCAGCGGTTGGGTTGATCAGGGCTGGCGTACTCCATGATAAGCCGTGGCTGTTTGAAGTGCTTAGGTAGATGTCCATGTCTGCACCGCCGCCGACCATTACCCTCTGCTGTCCAGGGTCGCAAGGATCTCCTATCGATGGAAGTCCTGACGCTGGAAGGCATATCGTGTCGCCACCACCTATTCCTTGGTTGCCAGCGACGACGGCATTCTGGAGGGCGAGGAAGAATACGCCGGAGTCGGAGACTGCTAGTCGTGGAAAGTCATTGTACCTTGGCCGGTTGAATCCAACAGGAGGGTTCTGGCGACCCGGTATGATTTTTTGGACGAGCACAGGGGATGAGAAGGTCTTGCCGCCGTTTGTTGAGCCTGCTGCCATGATACTCTCTGTCGGACTGTCCACGACTGAACCTTGGGCGAACTTTGGACCGTTGGTCCAGGCCACGACGACGGAGCCGTCAGGCCCTATTACCGGCATGGAGCCCTGGTTGAGTGTCCCTGTTCCGCAGTTGGGATCGGCTGCGATGTTCGTCTGGTCGGGCTGGACGATGACTGGGCCTTGGAAGGTGTTGCCTCCGTCCGCAGACCTCCAGACTTCGATCTGTCCGAAGCCGCCTCCGAACTGGCATGCGGCTGGGTTGGTTCTTGGCGTGGATATGCCGATGAAGTTTGTGACGGATACAGCAACAATCGTCTGCCCGTTAACCTGTCTAGCCGCTATGGCTTCCTTGTCATAGAGGTCGAATGGGGCGTTGGGAGCCGACAAC
>VBBT01000060.1 GCA_005881695.1 Candidatus Bathyarchaeota archaeon
CAGTCTTTGACAGTAGTCGCGACTCCGCCTCTCTCCGCAACCTTACAGGTTTCCTCGTCATCACCCCCGGTCGGCCAGACAGTAACGTTCACTGCCTCTGCGGCAGGCGGAACATCGCCATACACCTACGCCATAGCGTTTGGTGATGGCGCGACTGGAACCGGAATCGTTACAACCCATGCCTATTCCATCGCGGGGTCCTATACCGTTAAGGCGACGGTTGCCGATTCGGCGTCGCCGCAAGCAAGCGTCGCAACAAGCGTAATAGTCAACGTACAGGTGCTGGTCCCACTCGCCTTAGCTGTTCCAGGAAACCAGACAGTCATTGCTGGAACATGGATCAACTTTACCATTGCCGCATCAGTCAACATAGGCGATGCCGTCAGCTTTTCAGCAACAGGGGTACCGTCAGGCGCACACTTCGATTCGACAACCGGGGTCTTCTCATGGAAACCCAGTGCGAGCCAGACAGGATCCTACACGATAATCTTCACCGCCACGGATAGCAGCTATCCCTCCGCACCCACGAGCAAACCCCTGGGGATTCAGGTAAACCAGGACCCGCCAGGAGGGTCCAATGGAGGAAACGGGGGTTCAGGCGGAGGCTCGAACGGGAGCTGTACACTATGCGGAACATTCCCGACGATCTCCAACAACATCGGTCTCCTCGTCGTCGGAGGACTTCTTGGACTAGTCAGTACGATCGTCGTTCTTACAATCAAAGCTCGAACGAGTCTGGAACGAACAAAGCGACGGGTCGGAATTTGACGCAGCTAGGAATTGTCGAAGCCCAGGGTGGGCAGGGTAACCAGGGCTGTCCTGACTTGCAGTATCATCCTGCTTGGATCGCTAACGCCAGTTCCACTGGTGGCCCCGAATAATCGCTCTCTTGCCCACAGAACTGCCCTGGGTCGACCGGCTAGTGCGCCGTTCGACCAAATGTGACAATTCTCATGGAGAACCAGGGTTTATGCGATGTCTTCACCCGAGGCACCGGATCAGCCCAATACATGAGTCGTCTAGGTTGCTTCGCTTACCTCCGCACAATAAGAGCGCAGGTGAAACTGAAACACACCAACAAAACGATGAACCAGCAAGGTCGCTAATCCTCTACTGGTCCCGCGAGCCCTCCTCTCGTTCAAAGATAGAGGATTAAGACTAGTCTGCTCAGTGTTCGGAGCATCGAGAGCACTTCCTCCTCAGGTCCACGCAAGACTCCAGTGGTAACTGGGCACATGAACTTGGATACACGACACGAAGTTCGATAGTGCCTATACCGAAAATGCGCGCTATAGTCTCTTGCCGAGGAACTCGCTCACAACAAAGAGTCTGGTTCTGCGTCGGCAAAGCGAGCAGACCGTTCGGCTCGGGCCACCGTGATTCGCCCGAGGACGTGAAAGAAAGTTGAGAATGAAAACAATACTCGTATCCCTAGATCCGCACCGGCACCGCCAGGCAGCAAGGTTCAGACTGGGAGGACCTTGAGCTTGAAAGCCCGCTTACTAGTCGTTCTGCTGATCCTTGGAATAATCGCTGTCCCTATTCTGCCGCGAGCGCATGCAGTCACTGGAACTAATTTCGATAACATTGTGGTTGTTGCTATGGAGAACCAGAATTATGCTAGTGTTATGGGCTCAGGCACCGGTAGTTCCAATGCTCCGTTCATTGCGAGCATGCTGGCTATGGGCGCGACCGTTCCACTCTACCACGGATACGGTGCTGCAGGGAGAACTGTCAACGGGTGTTCAGCGGGCTGTTACACAGCCCTGATCTCAGGGAATGACCAAGGGGTATTCAATGGTTACGGTTGTTGCATCAACGCCCCTACTCTCATCGACAGTATGACGGCGGCAGGTCTGACCTGGAACGCCTTCTGTCAGAATGGATGTCCGAGGGGCAACGACCACTTCCCATTCACAGGCTTCGCCGGCACCGCCAACAGTCCTAACATCATGGGTAGCAGTTGTTGTTCTGGCCAGCCAGATCCAGAGTTTGTGGCGCCGATGAACTCGGCTTCGCCTCCCAATTTCATCTGGCTGACTCCAACAGACGGTAATAACATGCACGACAATTCTATTCAGACTGGAGACTCGTATCTCCATGATTTACTGGTAGGGCCGTCGGGGAGTATAGGTAGTCCCGCTGCAGGCTCGGTCCTTGCCAGCAACCTCTTCGCGCCGGGTCATAGGACGATGCTGCTCGTATGGTGGGACGAGTACGACCCAGCTCCGATCATGTTCTATAGACCAGGACTCGTCAAGGAGGCCCTCATCTCGGCCAGCGACGTCTACGATGAGTACTCGGTCCTGCACCTTATAGAGAACAACTGGGGTCTACCGACATTGACCGCGAACGATGCTGCTGCTTCCCCGATAGCTGAGATCTTCGGATCATCAATTCCACTTCGGCTAGCGACAAGCTTCACCGTTTCTCCCTCTACACCTCTCGCGAACGTGCCCGTTTCATTCACAGCCACCACTACGGGCGGAGCTACACCCTACATGATAAGCTGGAACTTCGGGGACGGCTCGTCAGGAACAGGGGCCTCGATCCTTCACACCTTCCAGAACGCTCAATCATTCACCATAACTGAGACCGCAACTGACTCGTCTTCACCCTCTCAAACCGCCACGAGTTCAAATGCTGTGACGGTTTCGAGACCGCCTCCGTCATCAACTAGCTTCGCGTTCCTCCCTTCAACTCCGATCGTCAACTCGCCGGTAACGTTCACGTCGACCACGACCGGGGGAACCGCTCCATACGCTATAAGCTGGAATTTCGGTGATGGAGCCGTAGGCACTGGAGCTACAACGACCCACACGTACACCACAGCACAATCATACACTGTAACCGAGACCGCAACGGACTCGTCGTCTCCATCGCAGACGGCGACGAGTTCCAAGACAGTAACCGTCACAACCCCACCTCCCCTGTCAACCAGCTTCACATTTCAGCCAGCGAACCCCGTTGTGAACACGCTTGTTACATTCACCGCTGCAACGACGGGAGGTACTTCTCCCTACACAACAAAATGGAATTTTGGCGACGGGACAACAGGGACTGGAGCCTCCATCACACACGTTTACTCAAGCGCTCAATCCTTTTCCGTAACTGAGACCGCAACTGACACTTCTTCACCCTCCCAGAATGCCGTCAGTTCCCAGACAATAGCCGTCTCGCCGCCACCTCCACCATCGATCAGTTTCACTTTCCTGCCTGCGACTCCAATCGTGAATTCACCCGTGACCTTTACCGCGACAACAATCGGAGGAACCCCTCCATACTCGGTCACATGGAATTTCGGTGACGGAACATCAGGAACAGGAACCTCCGTCACTCATACTTTTACCAGCGCCCAATCATTTACGGTAAAAGAGACCGCGACAGACGCGTCCACGCCAACGCAGACGGCCACAAGTTCTCAATCCGTAACAGTCGTCACAACCCCGCCTCTCTCCACGAGCTTGCAGGTTTCCTCATCATCGCCCCAGGTCGGCCAGACAGTTACGTTCACCGCCTCGGCGACAGGCGGAACTTCGCCGTACACGTACACCATAACGTTCGGTGATGGCGCGACTGGAACCGGAAGCGTTACAATCCATGCCTATTCAATCGCGGGATCCTATACTGCTAAGGTGACGGTTACGGATTCAGCTTCGCCCCGAGCAAGCGTCGCAACAAGCGTAATAGTCAACGTGCAGGCTCTGGTCCCGCTCGCACTAGCTGTTCCAGGAAACCAGACGGTCGTTGCAGGAACCTGGATTAACTTTACCATCACAGCCGCCTCTGCGAACATAGGCGGCGCCGTCAGTCTTTCAGCAGCAGGGTTACCGGCGGGCTCATCGTTCAGTCATGCAGCCGGGCTGTTCTCATGGAAACCCAGCGCGAGTCAAACAGGGTCCTACACGATCGTTTTCACAGCCACGGATAGCAGCTATCCCTCCGCACCTACGAGCAAATCGACTGGGATTCAGGTAAACCAGGCCGTGCCTGGAGGATCTAATGGAGGAAACGGGGGTTCCGGTGGAGGCTCGAATGGAAGCTGTACGCTATGCGGATTGTTCCCGAAGATCTCCACTAACACGGGTCTCTTTGTTGTCGGAGGACTTCTTGGACTGATCAGTACGCTCGCCGTTCTTACAATCAGAGCTGGGACGAGTCTGGAACGAACAAAGCGACGGATTAATCGAATGAACTACTGATCACTCACATATGTGGAACATGCCCCTAGCGCTTGAGGGCTTGTCCGAGTCTTGATGAGACCCACTTTTTTTCGGAGAGACGATTTCCATTCAAGCTTGTTTATCAAACACGAACGGATGATCAGGACTGTCGAAGAAAAGCGGTTCCATCACATGGACATGAGTAGACCCATTGCAGAAGTCCACGTGGAAGGAGAACTGTCGCCGTTCGAGCACGAGGCCCTCTACAAGCTCCTCAAGAAACATTTCAGGCTAGAACAGCCTTCTTACTCTGAGCTTCTCGACGAGACTATTGGCACCCGTGTCAACATTATCTTTCATCATCCCTACGAGCGGAGCTTCTTTACAAGCGTCTTCCATGAGGACTGGCGTGATCTGAAAGACTTGTTCAAGCAGGTCAGGTACAGGAGGGGGCGTCTGGGAGCAGCATTCACGCTCACTTTTGCGGACGAGAAAATCCGGCTAACCTTCTCTTCAGGGCTCTTGGGAGATGAGGAGCTGGGGTCAGCAATGGATCAGATAGGGCATCTAACCGGTATTGTCGGGCAGATGATGCGTCCCGAAACAATGGTTGAACCTCTGGAGCAGGTGGAAACATCGTACGATAGGAAGACGGATAGATGGCAGGGCTTTCGAGGGATTGGACTGAACGATCGGAGAGAGTATGTCTTTGATGAGTCTCTCTTCCGATGGAAGACCCGCTAGAGCCTTGGTCGAATTTTGTTTGCAGGATTTATGGATTTGTTGCAATGATGGTGAGAGTAAGCAGGTTCCAGATTCTCAACTATGTTCGACGAACTTAGTTGCTTCGCGATCAACCATGTCTGCGTCAGAAGCCGAGTTGAAGGTAAGCGCGACTTTTCCGTAGCCCAAAGATCCAGTATCGAGCAGGAGATTAATGCTGCTTGTCCGCGAGACTTTCTTAGGGTCGATCATGACGAGGTCCTTTCCCGGCTGTTCGAGGACAAGATGGCTCGGCTCAAACTTCACCAAACATTTGCCTTTGATACCGAGCCGTCGCCAATCTCCATCACTCGCAATCGTCGCCCAAATTCCCCCATCTTTTTCAATTGACTCGTTATCCATCGAGGGCTTGAGTGATTTCCGGAATTTCTTTAGGTCCAGCCAAAAGTCAAGCCACGGGTCAGGGGGAGAGATATGGTCTCCAATAAGCACAAGTGGAATGCCAAGTGCGAAGCTAACTAGAGCAACTGCAATGCCAATTACAAAAGTGCGGCCCACTTCTGGCGACGCGTTGGAAAATGACAAGAGATATAGAAATTCGGTTAGGAGGAGCCAGACCCCTACCAAGCTCACACCCGTTAACCTGAGAATTCTTGCCAATAACAGAGAGGAGTGCCTCACCTTACCTCTTCTCCTCAGTTTCGTTGCTAGTTGAAGAAGCGGCCGAAGTGAAAAGGATTGCTCGGAACCTCGCTTCCTCAAGCCTGGCTTGAACACGTTGGATTTGGCGGCTTTCTCGATAGGTCCAGCTCGTGCGCTTGTAGGGATCGTTAGGTTTGCTCGCAGGGTCTGTTATTTGCACCCATGAAGTCTCGTCTCCGGGTCCACCGTCAGCTTCTTTTTATCTGATGTTCGCTGGCTGAAGCTGTACGTTGATTACTCTCACTCTTCTCAAGTCCAATGGAGGGGCTAGGGCGGAGACTGTGAGTGGGTTTCCCGAGCAGGTTGGTCCGGGCGAGATGCTCTGGGTTGACGCGGAGAGCCCGACGGACCAGGAGCTGGCTGATCTGAAGCAGAGGTT
>VBBT01000061.1 GCA_005881695.1 Candidatus Bathyarchaeota archaeon
TATTACTAGAGGCGCGGTATAGAATTGAGAGAAATGGAGGGAGAGCCCTTGGAGACTGGCTGCTCTTGCTGCTTGTTCCAAGCTTCTAGCATAGAGCACCCCGATGCCAAAGGTTGTCAATCCACCTAGAATGTTAATCACCCCGCCCAACCGAGTATACCTTGCTAGCATTAGACCGCTTCCGATCAACACAACGAATGCCACGCCGAACTGGGCGAGCATCAAGTTGTCCGGCTGGCTCGACGCGAGATTGAAGGTTGTCGGGAGGTTGTAGCCGAATAGGGCCCAGCCGATGACGAGAAGGCTGGAGAATACGCCCAGACCTCCCGCTAACAAGGACCTTGGATGTCCAATTCGCGCGGGGTTTACTTTCGCCATTATTCTAATCCGCGCTTACGAAGCTGGTCTATTGGATAAGTCTTCCACACTATCTCGTGAAGGATTCTATCATCTTTCCGAGGCTCACTCCCTTCCGTTTTGCTTCTTTCAACAAAACCTTCTGGACGCCACTGGAATATTGGACAGCTTTCTTCGGCCGATCCACCACGCTCTCAGGCAGGTTCAATCGGGCGGCAAGTTTTCTCAGAACATATTTTCGTATCACCTTTCCCTTGGCGAGGTTGACTCGGAGAGATACTGGTAGCTTCAGGGCATACTCGACAAGTGGGAGATAGGCGAAGGGTGAACAAAGCTCGAGGCCAGCTGCGACCGCGAGCTTGTCCCCAGGGTCAAAATCCTTGACGGAAGCCGCCACAACGCTGTTGAACATCTCCGACCCAAGAGTGTCAATTCCGTCTCGGAGAGCGATGTCCTCGAACTTTCCGTAACCGCCGAACAGTTCGTCGGTGAGCTGGCCAGCTGCGAGATAGGTCAGGTCCATCTCGTGAGCTTTCTGACAGGCAAAGTAGATTGGAACCGAGATCCCGACGATCACTGGATCAGTGGTTTCGATGATCTCGATAACATCTGGCAATGAGTTGAGAATCTCTGAACTTGACAATTCCCTTATCTCGACGCGGAGTCCAAAAGTTTTCGCAGTTCTCTCAGCGTGGCCTAGTTCTTGTTGGCCTTTCAGCCCCACCGACACTAATTTTGGCTCTAGACCAGCATTCTTCGCTACTTGGGCAACGAGCGCGCTGTCTAGTCCCCCAGAGAACGCGACTCCGGAACCTCGTGGTACAATTCTGCGGACAGCTTCAGTGAAGAGATCGTCCAAAGTCCGAGTCGCGTCTGACTCGACTATCGGTTCTTCCTTTGGCTGCTTGAGCGAGTAGTCACTGATCGTCTCGCACTCTCGGGTGGAGGCTCGAATTACCTTTCCCGGAGGAATAGGCTTGGGTTCGCGAATGCCGATTGAGACGAGAGGCTGGCGCAGGCTAGCAAGGGCGACTGGTCCGTCTCGCGTCTGTCCAAAATAGAGCGGTTTCTGTCCTATGATGTCCCTTCCCGCGAACAGTTGATCCTGAAGCGAGGTCAAGAAGGCAAAAGCTCCAGGTGTCTGTATGAGACGGCTGGGACCCGCTGGTTTTGTCTTATGAGGTCCCTGATTGTCGCCGAAGAAGACACCGTCAAGAGCTAACGGTATCGCCTGACGAGCGAATGACTGCGCACCAGTGGGGTCGCAGACTCCAATGATGATCTTTTCTCTGCCAGGGACGCTTTGCGAGATAGTTCGAGATTCTGATCCACGGTTCCGCATTAGAGAGAGGATGGTCTTCGCTTTCGATTCGAGATCATCCGCTTCTCGTCCTATGAGGCCGCAGATACCAGTCATTATTCCCCTATTTTTCTTCGGAGTTGTTTAATATGATGAGCTGACTGTGTCTCGGTTCGTGTCGGTAAGATTGCCCATTCTTCCAATTGACACAGGCCGCTATGGCAGTCCGGAGATGAGGAGAATCTTCGAGGAAGAAAACAAGCTCCAGCGTTGGCTGGATGTCGAAGCGGCGGTTGCAGAAGCACAGGCCTTCGTTGGAGATATTCCGAAAGAGGCGGCGGAGGAAATCCGGCGAAACGCCAACACAAAGATCGTGACTCTGGATCATGTCAAGGGGATTGAGAAAGAAATCCATCATGATCTAATGTCGATGGTAGTAGCGCTCTCAGAAGCATGCACAGGCGAGGGACGCAAATACGTCCACTATGGCTTAACAAGCTACGATATTGAAGACACCGCAACAGCACTCCAGTTCAAGGAAGCCTTCTCGGTCCTCGAGAAAAGACTCGACGGGCTCGAGAAGATCCTTACTTCAAGAGTACGTAAACACAGAGCACTGTTGATCGTTGGCCGGACTCACGGACGCCACGCCGGAGTCATCACCCTCGGCCTCAAGCTCGCAGTCTGGCTAGAGGAGGTCCGAAGATACCAGCAGAGGCTGAAGCAGATCAAAGAACGAGTCCTGGTCGGCAAGATTCTCGGAATTGTCGGAAATGGCGCCGGTCTTGGGAAGAACGCGCTGAAGATTCAGGAAAGAGCACTGGGCAAGTTGGGGCTCAAACCAGCAGGGCTAGTCACGCAGGTTATTCAACGGGATCTACACGCCGAAACCGTCTGTTATCTCTCGCTACTAGGGTCGAGTCTTGACAAGTTCGCTACTGAGATCCGAAATCTGCAGAGAAGTGAGATTTCGGAGGTTATGGAGCCGTTTGAGCGAGAAAAACAGGTCGGAAGCTCCGCTCTACCGTCGAAGAGGAATCCGGAGCTGAGCGAAAGGGTCTCAAGCATGGCCAAGCTCATGAGAGGCTTAGTCATTCCTGCTCTGGAGAATATTCCTCTCTGGCACGAGCGAGACATATCCAACTCCGCTAGCGAACGCTTCATCTTTCCAATGTCCTTCATTCTTGCTGACGAAATGATCCGGCTTGTAACACGTATCCTGGATGGCTTGGAAGTCCTACCGGAGAACATGGAACGAAACTTGGAGCTGTCACAGGGCTCTCTGCTAGCGGAAAGAATTGTGAACTCGCTCGTGGAGACGGGAGTGCCAAGACAAGATGCTCACGAAAGAATAAGAAAAATATCGATAAGAGCCCTCGACAACAAGATTCCATTTGGGCAACTGCTGCTCGAAGACAAGTTCATCTCGAAGAGATTAAAACCGAAGGAAATCAAGGAAGCACTTGACTACCGGACATACCTGGGCGTAACGCGTGAGCTCATCAACTCGGCTTTGAAGGAATAATATGGTCGTATTCGATCATATAGTAAACTTTTATTTCGCTTCCAATCGCGAGACAAGTGAGGGCGGCAAGGCTTGAAGGAAGCTTTTCTCACCGTCGGAATGCTGCTTCTCTTCACAGGATGCATGGGAGCAATCGCAGCCACCACGGCCATGGGCGCTGGAGCGGCCATCACCAACCAGGCACTTCAACAACTTCTGGTTGCCGAGGTCATCTCGACCATCATCGCCTTCGTCGGCGGCGCGCTGGTAATGCGCAACCGCTAAACGGCTGGCTCGGTTTCCAGCGAGAGAATCTCGTCAAGTGGTTCTTTCGCATCAAGCCATTCTGCAATCTGGCTATACTTCTCCGGATCGTGCTCATGGATGAACTTGATCAAGGGAAGGTAGAGTTTAGTTCCTCTTCGACTGGATATGTGGGACTTGGACCCGATTAGTGCGCCAACTCCCTTTCGAAGCTCTCGAGTTCCTCGGCTACGGGACATCGAGCTGATTCGCTGAGGAAACTTCAACGACACCCAACCTCCCGGACTCGTCTCCTTTGCGACAGCAACACCGGCAGTCATAAGATCGAGAGCGTATGACAATAGATGCCACGACTGTGTCTTCCTGATCCGCGCGAAATAGAGATCGGCCTCTGCAAGCGCAGACATGGCAGCTTCGAGTTCGCGAGGCTTCGGGATCTGGCTTGGCGTGTTTTCCAGTATCCATTGAAAGAGCATTTCTTGGTCCAGGTCTGACTTGTCCAGAGCTCGTCGAGCTTGAGCAACGGTTCTGCTGTTGAAGATGATTCTTAGAACTTCGAAAATGGATTCCGTACGATCTCGGCTTGACAGCAACGCCGTATCGTCAAAAGTCAGACTCTTCTTGGGTCCGGTTAGAATCTGGAGGTCGGTTATCGCTGATCGCATGTCGCCACGGTCCCGCTCCATGATCGCCCTGAGCGCCTCCTCGTCAGCATTCACGCCCTCTTTAGCAAGGATTCCCTTCATCAGCGGAATCCCTTCCCTCAGTCCGAGTCTCTTCAACTCGATGAGCAGACATGCGTCTCGGAGAGGTCTGATCTTTGGATCCCAAGGATCGTTGGCGGTCAGAACGATTGGAAACTGAGATTCTTTGATTACTCGGAGAATCGCGATGATCGCGCCTGAGTCCGCTCTAAGGTTGATACCATCTACCTCGTCCAACAGAATGAGTCTTCCCTTGCTGAACAGTGACGATTGCGTTGACGCAAGTCCCGCGGTTCTTGAGAGAATCTCCCCGCTCCGCCTGTCGGAGGCATTAATCTCCACAAGGTCCCAGCCTCTCTCCCGAGCAATCGCCTCGGCAACTGTCGTCTTTCCCACTCCAGCTGGGCCATAAAGAAGGACTGCGGCCTTGGAGGGTTTGCTTTTGGACCAGGAATCAAGCCAAAGGCGAATCTTCTCAAGGGCAGGCTTGTTGCCAGCGATCTCGCGAGTGGTCTGCGGTCTGTATCTAACGGTCCAGGGCTGTGACATGTTCTTCTCGAACACTTCTATGAACCGACGATTGAGCGGCAAAATGGGCGAGCAGAGCACTTAGCTGGACTTCTTCATCTCCGCCTTGCACTAACCGGAAGTCTGTATCCCCGATGGCCTCGATCAAGCTGATCCTTGTCTTCTCTGGAACGGCGAGGCGGAAGACCTCCGAGTGAATTTGGCGGATAATGTCGGACCCCGACAACCCATATTTGACGAGGAGGTTTCGAAGCTCGTCCCGCGCTTTGAGGAAGTCGCCTTTCAAAGCATGATTCAACATCTCGTGGACATCGGACGGTCTGGCTTTTCCCACTACTTGGTAGACGGTCTCCTCAGAGATTCCCTTAGACATGGACGAGGCTGCTTGGAGGATGTTGACTGCCTTTCGGAGGTCCCCCTCGGCTACCTCTACAATGGTTTTCAAACCCCCTTCGGTAGTCTTCACATTCTCATTTTTCGCGATTCGGTGAAGGTATTCAACGACTTTTTCCTCGGGGAGCGGCGTGAACCGGAATAGAGCGCATCTTGACTGGATTGGCTCGATTATTCTGCCCGAATAGTTGCAGCAGAGAATGAAACGGCAGGTGTTGGTGTAATTCTCCATCGTTCGCCGAAGCGCGCTCTGAGCATCCCCTGTCATGTTGTCAGCTTCGTCCAAAACAAGGATCTTGAAAGGAACGCTGGTTAGCGAGGCCATTCGTGCAAACTCTTTCACGGTAGTCCGGACCACGTCTATTCCTCGTTCATCACTCGCATTGAGCTCCTTGAACGCATCTTGGAATCGTTCCCCGAACAGATCGCGAGCGAGGCATAACCCGGCAGTTGTCTTGCCGGTCCCTGGTGGACCTGCAAACAGGCAGTGGGGCATCGTTCCCCTCTTGACGAAATCCTTGAGCCGCGAAACTATCTCCTCCTGATCCATGATATCGTCGAGACTCTTGGGCCTGTACTTCTCAGTCCAGAGAGCGGCTTCCAATCAGATCCAACCGGATCTAGTTGGTGGGTCAGTCTTATAGAACTGTTTCATCCACCTCTCTGAGCAATTATCGTGTGATCGATTTGATTTTCTGTTTAGAATGGTTTTATGGAGCTCACTTTCGTCTTGGTGATTCCCGGGGGCGAGTGAACT
>VBBT01000080.1 GCA_005881695.1 Candidatus Bathyarchaeota archaeon
GAATGAATTGGCCTATTTGCTTCTGTGGTGGCTGCAGTTCCACCGGTAATTCGATTTCTAACAGTGCCATCATATACCACTCTGAGTAGTGAATACACGCAGCGCACCGGTATTAATGCTTTTGACACCAGTCACAAGGTGAAATAGGGTACTACTCTGAGGGGTATCTTATGCCCGTTCCGGGCTCTCTCAAGCGCCAGCCAATCGACAAGAACGAGATCGCTCAACTTCTCGAACGCCAATTCAACCTACCCAAACCGGAAACCCTTGCCTACCTTCAGATGCTCGAACGAAGCAACGTTGGGGTAAATGAGCTCGCTGAAACCCTAGCACTCTCAAGGAGCGAAGCACGGGACCTGCTTCAGACGATGCTTTCCAGAGGTCTCATTATCCGAGCGCCCGGGTCCGAGGAAGCATTCAGCCCGCTCCATCCGAGGATGACAATGACTAACCTCTTCAAGATCTACGAGAAAATGGTTGTTCAGAACCTGAGAGACCGGCGCGCTACCGTGGACCGAATTGTGAACCTCTTAACACCGATTTTTGACGAGAGAAAGAACTAGGGAAGCAACGAGACCATGACTGCCGAGACCGAACAGGCAAAGGAACCAGGATTCCGAAACGTCTGGTACTTGGGCATTGTGAGCCTCTTCACCGACATCTCGTCTGAGATGATTCTCGGCGTCCTACCTCTCTTTGTAACCATCGACCTTGGGGCGACGAAAGAGCTTCTTGGGCTGATGGAGGGCGCCGCGGACTCACTAAACTATGCATTCCGAAGCTTCGCTGGGGTGATCTCGGACCGAATCGCGAGCCGGAAACCATTGGTAATAGTTGGCTATGCGCTTTCCACCATCGCCAAGCCAGTCTTTTCTATCACCAGCAACTTTGTACAGGCCCTCGCAGTCAGGTTGACCGATCGGGCTGGAAAGGGAATTCGAACCTCTCCACGTGACGCTCTGATAAGCGACTCCGTTAAGGAGGCTGTGAGCGGACGTGCCTTCGGCCTCCATCGATCGCTCGACCAGGTCGGCGCTATCATAGGACCAGTTCTGGCCTTCTTCCTCATACCCGTTATCGGGATCAGAAATCTCTTCCTCATCTCACTCCTCCCAGGGTCGATCGCAGTAGTCGTGCTGGTATACTTCGTGGTCGACAAGGGCGGCCTCAAGAAAACAACGAGCATATTCAAGAACGCGGGAAGAGTTCTGAATCGAAAGTACACAACCTTTCTGATCGTAATCGGAATCTTCGCGGTTGGAGCATACAACTTTTCCTTCGTCCTAGTGAAGGCGAACGCTCTTGGCGTAGACCAGGCCACCGTTCCACTCGTCTATGCGGTCTTGAACGTGGCAACTGTGGTAGCTGGGCTGCCGTCAGGGTTGTTGGCTGACAGAATCGGAAAGGACAGGGTCCTCATAGGTGCTTTTGGACTGTTCGCACTCTCTACTGTAGTCAGCATCCTTACAACTGGTGGAGTTGTCCTAGCTTTTGGAATCGCTTTCATCTACGGGCTTTACCTCGGCACTTCCGACACTGTCCAGCGTGCTGTGATTCCGTCTCTGACTGCGGGAGAATTGAAGGGAACCGCCTATGCCCTCTACTATCTTCTCCTCGGTGCCTGCTCGCTAGTCGCCAACTTTTTGTTCGGCGCCTTGTGGGACCAAGTTTCTTCGACCGCGGCTTTTTCCTACAGCCTCATAACATCGCTTGCTGCAGTCATTGGTCTGACTATTCTCACCATTTCGTGGAGTAAGACCCGCAGTCCTGTTCATGTCAGGAGCTAGTTCTCTAGATTACTAGTCGGTTTCAGAAGACTGCTGGGGAAGCGGATTAGGACTGTACCGTTTCTTGTCCTTGTTCTCCTGAAGAATATCCGCAAAGGGCTCACCTTCTTCTTCAGACTCAGCCTTCTCCTCCACGTCTTCAGATTGCGTGCTCCCCTCAGCCACAGCGCTCTCTTCGGGTAGACTCGTCTCCTCCATGGATTCGGTTGGAGATGGGCTTGATTCCACGGGCTCAGCAAGGGACAGGTCGGGAACGGGGTTCGCAGGGGTCTCCGCCAAGGGGGTCTCGGGAACGACTTCGATAGCCGTGGATTCTTCGCTTGAGGTCTCAAGTGAAGGCTCCTCTGGCTCCTCAGATGGAGCTACCATATGCTCTCTTTCCCGAGGAATTATCGCTCTTGGATCCTTGACACCGTAGAACCGGTCTGTGAAGTAGGAATAGACGTCTATCGTCTGGGCGGCCGGATGGGCTGGAAACTCGTCTTTAAGCTGGCAAAGAGCGCAGAGAACTGTCGCGTGACCGGTTTGCTTGTCAATCGTTACCCTGACGGCTTCTTCACCGCATCGCGGACAGGTAAAGACTGTGGGGAGCTTCTTCTTGACGATTCTAACTACTCTGCGTCTTCTTCTCCCCAACCGCTAACGACTCATCATTCAAGAGGGTGGGAGTCAATATTTACCTTTGGTCGAAGGTCTCCTCGGGAAAAACGAGCTATTGTGTTGTCGGCGCAGCTTTCGGCGTTTGATCATCAAACCTTTAGTGGCGCTTGAGAGGGGGTTGACCAGTTTCTCGCATAGAAGGATACGGAACGTTAAGGTGCTGAGAATCGCTATGAATTTCTCATGGGTAATAAAGACCTGGTAAGTATCGGGAAGATTCTAGCGCTTGCCGGTTTTTTTTGCCGTAATGTTTGGATTTTCCCTGTTCGCTGCTAACACAGGAGGCTTGTGCTCGCAACCACCAGGCTCCAACGGGCTAGGCTGCGCGACGGATTACAATCCTCTAGTTCTACCCACCATCATTGGAGGAGCGCTAGTAGTGGCAGGAGCTTGGCTATTCTGGGTATTCAAGCCACATAGCTGGACATCTCCGGTCCGAGATGACGATCGGACCGATGAACTCTGAAGAGACAACTCCCAGCCTAGCTTGTGAAAGCATGAGAAGGTTTGAGAATCACTCTGTTCAAATGGGTTCTGAAATAGGGCTTTTGAACCAATTGGTTGGATCGGCTATCGGAATGGAATTCTGAAACGCCTCTTGAAACCAGTTCTTGAAATCGCATTTGAAACATGCTTCCTGAAACAGCAGTCGAAACGGTCAACTGAATCACATTTTGAAACCAGTAACCGTGAATTTTCCGGCCCCCCGGGGCCTACTCGAGTCTCGCGCGGGCCAGGAGGCTGGGGAAAGAAAGTATAGCAAGCGCTTATTACGAGCGAATTTCTGCCGATCCGGCTGGTACGTATGCCCGGTAAAGTAGTACATTTCGAGCTACCGGCCGACAACGTCGAACGCGCGAAGACCTTCTACATGAAGGCCTTCGGATGGGAGATCAACCAGTACCCAGGAATGCAGTACCACATGGTAGGCACCACACCATCAAACCAGCAAGGAATGCCCACAGAACCCGGCGCCATCAACGGCGGAATGACAAAACGCCAAGACCCAGTCAAGAGCACCGTCATCACCATCGACGTCCCCGACATCGAAGCCTCACTCAAGAACATCGAAAAGCTAGGCGGCAAAACAGTCAAGAAGAAAGAAGCAGTCGCGGACATGGGCTTCACAGCCTACTTCAAGGACCCCGAAGGAAACATCGTCGGACTCTGGCAAAGCGCCCGCCGCATGTAGACACGAATCTCCGTTAGTCGGCCCTCCCTTTTTTCCCGTCGAAGTCAACCATAGAAGACCCTAGTGGCTCGTGACCAGTTCTATCTCGCGCACCCCTCAGCTTGGCAGAATAGTCCTGCGCATCAGATGATAGCCGGTTCCTAGCGGGGCAACCGGCTTGAACCGTTCTCTCCGAAACATGCTCGGCGATCCAAACCACATCCACTCCGCAACCTTTGACAGATTTTTTGAGACGACAGGATATGCTTCGACGATTCCGCCTCCCTGTTTTCTTATCGATTCTAGTGCCCCTCTGAGGGCTGTTCGCGCGACTCTTTGTCCTCGATATTCCTTGTCGACGAAGAAACAGGTTATCCGCCAGAGCTTCTTGTTCCCAGAAACAGGTTCGAGCTTCTTGTAGTTGCGGCCCGCGTCGATTCTAGGAAGTTCCTCTCTTGATCCATACTGGCACCAGCCGACAGGTATCCTCCCATCGTACACGAGTGCAGCATGCGAACGGCCCTGCCGAACGAGTGTCTCTTTGGCCTTCCTGTTCATCTTCCCCCTTTCAGCTGTTGAAAATTTTCCGCGAACAGGTCGTGGCCGTTGGTAGTACATGCACCAGCAATGACCCTGCTTCATCGCAAGCTTCTCAAAATCCGGCCAGGTCGCATAGGATAATTCCTTCACGGTGAAATCCTGTCTTGGACCCGTCGACGCTGCTCCACCTATTTCTATCGTTGAGCTTGCGAGGAAATTAACCTGTCCGGTCGGCCGGAAGGGCGAGGGCTGAAATAACCCACCTCAACCGCCCTCAACAACCCCCAGATGGATCGCGATCGACAGATAGCCGGTTTGAAAACGCAACCAGCCGAGAGGCACAAGCATATCCGCGCGAGAGGCTACATTGGAAGCTCCGCACTGGGGATATCGGACGGGCTCCTCACAAACCTTGTATTTCTGAGCGGGTTTGCCGGAGCGATCTCCGACATTCAACTGATCCGGTTGGCGGGAATCGCTTCGATGCTCGCGGGAGCAGTCTCCATGTCCTTCGCAGGATTCCTGGCACAACGATCTGAGTACGACCTCTACCACGCCGACGCCAAACGAGAAGCTGGAGAGATAGAACAGGAGCCCGAGGAGGAGAAGAGCGAGCTGAAAAATTTCTACACAGCAAAGGGTCTCAGTCAAGACGAAGCCGAAAAAATAGTTGAGAAGATATCCGCGAACAAGGCGAAATTCCTCGAAGACATTTTGATGCATGAGTTGCACGTGCATGAGACAAGGTTGGAGAACCCGTTGAAGATGGGCGGAGTAATCGGCTTGTCATTCCTAGTAGGCGCGCTGATACCCCTGACACCGTTCATTCTTCTATCGACTAAGAACAGTTCGATCCTTGCCGCCGCACTCATCTCACCATTGTTTCTGTTCGGGGTTGGAGTCTGGAGGGGACGGATCGTAGGAAGGAAATTCTGGAGGAGTGGACTTGAAACGCTGATAATAGGTGTGGCAGCGTCAGCCGTCCTCTATCTTATCGGTACCGCCCTTGTCTTTGTATAACGGGGCAGACCTGTCGACAGATCTGGCCCGTGACGCTTGACGGTCACTCGAGAAGTCGGCTATCGGTGTTGGGGAATCTCTCGCTGCCCATTCATGTAACTTTGTAGAACATGCGGTATTTCGATCGTTCCATCGCGCGTTTGATTATTTTCCATAATCGCCACGATGGCACGCTCAGTTGCAACGAGAGTACTGTTCAACGTGTGCGCATATTTGGTCGGAAGGCTCGGCTTCTCTCTGTACCGGACCTTTGATCTGACCGCTTGGTAAGAGGTACAATTACTGCAGGATGCCATCTCCCGATATTTGCCCTGTCCAGGCAACCAAGCCTCAAGATCATATTTTTTCGCGGCAACGGTCCCGAGGTCCCCGGTGCACACGTTCACGATCCTATGTGGGATCTTGAGGCTTTGAAAGAACTCCTCCACGTTGTGGACTAGCTCTTCGTGCAATTTCCAAGAATCCTCAGGGGTTGAGAAGAGGAACATCTCAACCTTCTCGAACTGGTGGACCCGAAATATCCCCTTGGTATCTCTCCCATGTGCCCCGGCCTCTTTTCGGAAACATGGGCTGATTGCAGCGTAGCGCAGCGGCAGGTTCGGTTGATCGATGATATCGTCATTGTGAAGCGCTAGAAGAGCGTGTTCGGCGGTAGGGATCAAGTAGAGATCTTCTCCCTCGATCTTGTAGATCATTTCTTCAAAGTCGGTGAGCGAGACCGCCCCCGCAATCACGTCGCGCCGGAGGAAGTATGGGGGCTGGTGGAGCTGGAAGCCTTTTTTCGCGACAAAATCTAATCCATACCTGATGAGGGCGTAGTTCAGCTGGACAAGGTCTTTTCTCAGATAATAGAACCGTGCTCCGGCGACGCGTCCGGCTTTCTCGATATCAATGAGCCCATGTTTGAGTCCTAGATCAATGTGATCGAGCGTCTTGAAATCAAACTTTGGAATAGTACCCGACTTTCTCACTTCAACATTGTCGTCCTCATCCTTTCCAAAGGGGACGCTATCATGGGCGATGTTAGGAAGGTTCATGAGAATATTCTCAATCCTCTCTTTTTCCTGACCGATTCTTGTTTCGAGGCTTTTGATCTTCTCCGGAATGATCTCTGCCTCTTTCATCAATGCTGTAGTATCGTGTTTCTGCTTTCTCGCCTCCGCGATTGCGGCGGTAATCTCGTTCCTTCTCTTCCTCAGCTGATCGGCTTCTGCCTGGAGCCGCCGCCACTCAGCATCGAGATTTAGTAGAAGCCCTACTTCGTCTATCTTGTCTGGGAGGCCTCTCTTTCGCAGGCTCTCCTTAACGATCTCGGGGTTCTCTCTCACGAGTTTGATGTCCAGCAAGACTGGCTCGGACTCACAATTCTCTTAGTCGGTAAAAAACAATGGTTCCCCTTCGTTGTGCCAAGACTTTTCAAGGACCAAGCTGCTCTCGCAGAGTTCAGTCTTGGAGTTACATCAGCACGACGTAGTCTATTTCGGAGTCGTCAACCTCATCGATAACGGCTACGTTATGGGCGCGATAGACGTCTGGAAATGCCGTTCCTGCCCTCAGACTTTCTGTGAAGACAAGCGGTTCGGCATGACAGACCTCGCCCCCGAAGTGGGCCTTCCCAAGATAGAACCCGGCGCGAAATGGGCTGCACTAATCTGTACGAGAAACACTGGCTCGAACTGGACCCTGATCCAGGCAAAGCCTGGGAACCCGATCCAGCACTCTTGCACGCCTGACACAAAACTCGAACTCAAAGTTGGACCCGACTATTCCATAGAAGCCGGTCCCGCCTCAGGCATAGGCCAGCACAGAATCATCCTCGTTGAAAACTTCGTCAACGCGCCCGTTGACGTCATCACTGGCAAGAAGCATCTTGGAACAACAAACGCTAACCAAGCGCTCGGAAAACCATTCTCGTTCACACCGCCATTGTCCGCGGCGGTAATCCAGCCGTCGAGATACAACGTTCTCAACCTGACAAGCATCCTGTTCATAATCTCAGGAATCCTGCTCGGCTTGAGCGCTTCGTTCAATCTCGGCAATCCCGCGATTCTGGGTGTCTTTGCAATTCTCGCCCTAGCTACTATCGTAGCTGGAATCTTCTTGCATAGACCCAAACTCTGGCCCGCTACACTAGGACTAGCAGCAGTTGCAACCGCGTTTGCGGCTCAGCTATGGATTCAATTCGCAACCGGCCTCACCGCGAGCGCAACAACGTTAGATGTCCTGTTAGCCGCATCCGTCGTCACAGGTTGGCTATCCTGGTCACGAGTTAGGAGCCTCAGAGCAAAACAGTGGCACCCACTAGACATGCCGGCCTACGGCTGATCATCGATGAGTTCTCAGAACCCTTTTCGAAAAGCTGAGGACGCTCAGCTCCAGTACGACATGGACATTTTCATCGACGAGATGGGTGAATCGAGCGGTGTCGGTGGCGGCGTCGCCAATTTCCTAACAGGCTACGCGATCTACAAGGGAGAAAGATTCCCGTTCGAAGCCGTTGCATATGGACGGATAGGCGGCCAGAATGTCAGCCCGATACTACAACCTGAAGCGATTAAGAGACTTGAAGAGCTCAATGTGGACTTGGAGCTTTTCACCGCCCGACTGCAGAGAAAGATGGTTGAAGGAGAGATGACTCTGAACATTCCCGAGGGAGCCACTCCCCCAGAATAGACTCTTGCAAACATAATTGGACTAGGAATTTATTGGGACGAGTCTTTCGCCGAAATAGTACGCTTTGAGATTGCAGAACTCGCACCAGGCACCCACTCGGTTATCGGTCTGTTCCGAGAAGTAGACATTCAGCTGCGTCCGCCCACATCGCGGACACTCATGGTTTGTGACCTTTTCCAATTAGTCTTACCATGAACCTACCGCGTCCAACGAGTATTATCCAGTAGATGACAGTAAAAGTGAAACTGATGACGTCCCGACGGCTCCCGATGACTAGCCCGGGTCAATCCCTCGGGTCTGCAAAACCGGTCTCTGCCGAGAGTGAGATTTGCGAAACCTTCTGTTCCCTATTTAAAGCGGGTGTTACCGGAGAAGGTCGGGATTGGTTACAACCGGGGAATTATCCGGCGCGCGCAATCTTCTTCTTGACGGTTAGGCGCATGAGCCAGTGCATCATAATCTGCCCCTCCTGCGAGAGAGAAATACTGAGCGACGACCAGGTCAGGAGAACCTCGAGAGGACAGGTCGTCTGTGAACAGTGCGCCCGAGACACATACCTAGACGTTCCATTAGCTTGAGGAGAAGAATAAACCACGGACCCAATCATCTTCGAGTTCCTCGGCGGGTTGCTCGGCGGTGCTCTAGCAGGGCTGACGATAGTACTCAGAACTCGCCACCCGTCACCAAAGACAATGCCGATGCTTGCAATACGGAAACCCAGATCGGCCTCGTCAGTCAATCATCGAAGAACGTCCCCTCCCACCAAGAAGGGCCGGGGCAAGATCCCCTTTGCCAGAACGAGAAGGAAAGCTAAGACGAAAACACTTGACGCAACAGTTGAATCAAGTCAGACGCCAAATATCGCCGTTGCAACGGCAGCGGCTTTCGAGACCTGTCCTTCTTGCGGGCTCCAGGCTCCCGGATATTTGCTGGCTGAGCACTTCTTGGGCAGCCCCTCGCACAGGAACGGCCCTCCCAAAATAGTCAAGGCGGATATTGTTGAAGTTGCGGCGGTCGAGGAAGCCAAGGAAGAAGACTCGAAGCAGTCGGTGAGAAACCTGTTACAGATGCTTGTTCCTCCGAGAGCGTTCGGGCACCGCCATGCTCATAGATCGATGGGCCCAATCTCCTCGATTGTCAAAGACTTGGGCCCGCCACAAAGGCGCCTTCCATAACCACAACACGACTATCACTCCTGGAGAAGGTATCACCCGGAATAGGCGCCAATGTCGAACAGGACCATGGGTCCAAACTTGCCTGAGAATCGTTCGAGAACATCCAAGGCAGCTGAACCCTGAATCACGAGACTCGCCCGGAAACCATGCCAGACAGCAAATGACCTCTCCAGACCCGGGGGGTCTTAGCGACCCGACCTCGCGAAGCAAGGAGCCCTCCTCGGACCCTTGTGAAAGCAATCTTGAGGAGCGGTTCATATCACTCAAATCTAGAAAATCGTTCAGACTAGACAGATTCCCCACTACAGTTGGAATTGTCGAGTTTCTAGTGGGGGATCTCGAGTGGAACCAAAGTTGGCTCCGGTTTCGGGAAAGCTGTCTCATGGCGCAGATAGGCCGAGGGGTCTCGCAGCCGTTTCTTCTCGCAGAGCTTCTCGAGGAACTTTATCCCTTTGCCAACGGGATCCAGCGGTTTCATGTCCAAGTATCCTGATTCAACCGCCCCTCTCAGTATCTCGTCTCCCCTCGGGCTCCGAGTAATTACGGTACTCCAGCCTGGAGACGATCCAATAGCGCCCACCGCGATGTCAGCCAGTTCAGCCGAGTAGTCAACACAAACATTGCATTCCTCCCGCGCAGCAGCGGCCACGGCCTCGACAGGCTCGTCGATGGCCAGCTTGTCGCCCACGTACACGAGCAGTCTGTTTCTCTTGATGTTGACCTTAGTAACGTTGTTGAGGTCTATTCCCCTCTTGCCCTGGACATAGTCGACCATCATCTTCTGATAGTCAAACACCTTGGAACAGAAGAGGCCGATCGTGAAGACAAGATTTCTCGCAAGTTTCGGCGCTGCGATCCAGTGAGTGCCCATCCTCCAGCTTCCCTGAAGCTCGCACGGCAAGCCAACAAGGGCAATACGCTCTTCCTGGAAGTTAACAACTGACCGGTTCGGGATCGCTACCTCCGCGAGTCCCCCCACCTGCCCTCCTGGCGTGTATCGGGATCCGGCATGGTTCAACAGGTCCTCCTTCGTGCGCGCGATCTGCGGCTCCGGCCTCCAAGGCTTACCCGAGGTGAGACCAGAGTTGACAGCGTAGTCAATGATCTTCCGATCCAGCGCGTAGAGGAGGAGAGCGGTTACGGCACCACCGTCCTGCGCACGCCTAGCAACATCAGGGTCCTTGGACTTGACCGAGTACGCTCCGACGTGGATTCCGAGAATCGCCTCTTCAGCAGTTCTCGACCTTCCGAAGACCTGTCGCTCAATCTCCGCAACAGGCAGCTCTATCCTGGGGCAGCTATAGTAGCAGACCTGGCAGGCAGCACAAGTACCCCGCATGACCGGTTCCTCCCTTTCGCTGTGAAAGAGAATGTCGATCGGGCAGGAGGCGATGCAGGCTCCGCAGTACATGCAGAGGTTCTTGTTCACAACCTCCTGGATGAGATTGCCGAAGATCTTGAGCTTGATAGGCCGAGCTTTCCAGCCTTCACCCTCAACAGTCGACTTCAGAGGCATAGCCTGGGGTACCGCGGGGGCCGTTGCGGGTTTCGGCGCGCCCTGCCCCGACAACGTCTACTCCTCCTTCCGGGGTACCTGCGACGCTCCCCCGATCGTATCGACGCTGAAAACGTACTTGTCGTCCTTCTTTACCGGCGGCTTGGAAAGCCTCTCAGGACTCCACACAAGCCGATCACGCGTATACTCCGCAATATCATACTCCACAGTCTCCTCCAACGCAAACTCCGGACAATAATCCGTGCAATTGTGGGCTGTCACGTTTCCCGCCACATAAGACTCGTCTCCTTCAACCGAAAGATTCACAACGGGCTGATCAAGTACTTTAACTGACGATATTTTCTCGACCGGCGCGTAGACATAATCTGTGT
>VBBT01000055.1 GCA_005881695.1 Candidatus Bathyarchaeota archaeon
AGAAGATCACGCGGACGTTGTGTTCAAAATTATTGGCTTATCTGTTGACTACATGTCTGATGAGGCATTGCCTCGGAGGTGAAGAGATTCGAAGAAGATAGCCCTCATTCTACTGGTCGCGGCCGTGGTGCTGATTCCAACGGTAGCAATCCTCCACGCAGTAGATATCTCCTCGAGCAGTACGACTACAAGCCATGATGATCGACATCATGATCAGGATCAGAACCATCAGGATCATGATGACACCGAGGCCTCAGATGACAATTCAATGAGTCATGCCGACCTCGACGACGCCAACGATAACGCGCCAGACACAGACTAGGAGGTCAGCGCGAAACCAGCTGACTCGACCGCACAACTTGTCCATTTTTTGTTAACTATTTCTCTGTCCGAAGGGATGTAATTGATCATACAGCCTGCCCCTCATGGGAGCCTGACGTATTCTGGAGTAATGTCGCCGAGACGAGCCGAACCTGCAAGCCTCATCACGTTCACCAGTTCAGCTCGTAAGTGTTCGAGCACCGCCGCGACTCCCTCCGCTCCGTAGAGCGCGAGACCCCATAACACCGGCCGTCCCACGCCGACTGCTTCTGCGCCTAGCGCTAGCGCTTTGAAAACATCCGTCCCTCTCCTGATTCCACTATCGAATAGTATTCTCGTATTTCCTTTGACTCTCTCGACTATTGGTCGAAGAGCCTCGATGGCTCCAAAACCTGTGTCGAGCTGCCTCCCTCCGTGGTTTGAGACGACTATCGCAGGGACCTTGCGCTTTGCAGCCTCCTCAGCGTCTTCGGGAGAGAGGATTCCCTTGACTAAGACGGGTAGAGTAGTGTGCTTTCGGGTCCATTCGTAGTCATCCCAACTGAGGTCGTCCTTGATCCCAGTCGTGAGAGACTGAAGGCTTCGCGTTGCGGCAATGTATCGCTCGGATGAAACACTTGATCGATGGAGATCTTTCGATAACATGAAGCTGTTTCTGACATTGCGATCCCGGATGCCTAACACTGGCAAGTCAACTGTCAAGACGATTGCGGAGTAACCAGCCTTCTTGGCGCGCTGAAGCAGTTGCTTGTTGACCTCAGGGTCCTTGTTCAAGTAGAGCTGGAACCATCGAGGGCTGTCCTTGATCGCTGCCGCTATTTCCTCCATTGTCTTGTTGGAGCCCGTCGGAGCGACGAAAAGCGCGCCTGCCTTTTTCGCGCCCCGCGCACTTCCCACCTCCGCCAATGAATGGACAACACCATGGTTTGCCATAGGAGTAACATAGAGCGGCATCGATAATCGCTGCCCCAGAAGATTCATCGAAGTATCAGCTTCTTTGATTCCAGTTAGGACCCGAGGCATGATCGTTATTTTCTTGAAAGCTTCTCGGTTCGCCCGTAGAGTCTGTTCTGCCCCTGCGCCTCCTGCAACAAAATCGTAGCTGGCCAGATCAAGGTGCTGTCTCGCTTGTTCTTCCAAGTCATCTAAATTGGCGAATAATGGGCTAGTTGGCTTCTCTAGCTGAGTCAACAGTCTTCTTGAGGGCAGGATTCTTTAACCCTGAGTATAAACTGCGCCATCATTCAAGAGGCCGAAGCTCTCGTATGGCGGAAAACAAACTAGCCTTGCTGAAAGAATCCGTTTCCTTCACGAAGAGCAATGAGGATGCACTTATGAAGGGCGACTTTGAAGTGTATGACGATCGTATTGTCGTGAAAATCTCTCAAAGGGTCGCTTTGTCGACTCTGGTGAGACCTCTTCCACCCACTTTTCCGGGCGTTGGTATGATGGAGTTCATTCCATTCTTGAGAATCACGAGAATCGGAGGCACTATGAAGAAAGGGAGTCTCTCAAGAAATGTAAGGATGGAGATGCTTACTGACGACGGGGTAATTTGGAATATCAAAGGATCTCCGAAAATCTTTGGTGCTCTTCAAAATGCGTATCAGGCCTGGAAACGTAATCGTCACGAGTAGCCCACGATCATCTCTGTTAAGATCCTAATTGGCTCTTTCTTCTTGATCGCTCAGCTCAAGGTGGGACTAATATCCTTCGAGTTCGCGTTTCATTCGGGCCAGCAGATCGACTGCAGCGTCTGCGTAGCCACCGATCCACCGATCGTGCAGTTCTTTGATAGGGAGCGGATTGATGTAATTCCATCGAAGACGCCCTTCGCGTTTCATGATGACTAGATCCGCTCTTTCGAGAACGCTCAAGTGCTGCATAACAGTGCATCGGTCCAACTGCCTGAAGCGCTCAGTTAATTCTCCAGTTGTTCTTGCTCTCTCTTTGAGCAGGTCGAGGATCTCGCGCCTGCGAGTATCTCCCAGTGCTTTGAAGACGAGATCGTACTTGTCCTCCTTCGGCATTCTACCCTCTCCGGTGTGAGATGTTCGATTGAGTGGTCATTGGTGACGGTTGAGTAGTGAACAAAGTGTTATAAATGTATAACATATAGCCGGAAGGGTCGGAAGATGCAAAAAATGGATCTGAGTTTCAGTGTTCAGACGAAAATCCAGATACCCATAAACGAGGTCTTTGACGCCGTTCACAACCCGAAGAAGCTTAGCGGCTACTTCACGTCCGGTGGATCTGACGGACCGCTTGATGAAGGAAAGACGGTGTTGTGGAAATTCAACGACGTTGGGGACAAGATTGTAACCGCTCCCGTGAAGGTACAGAAGGTTGTGCGAAACAAACTGATTCGGTTCTCTTGGGAGGCGAGCGAGGGGCTCTTTGACCTGAAAACCGGATCAATACCCGAATCCGGTGGATACGATACTGTTGTCGAGATGAGTTTCGAACCTTTGAGCGCGAACGAAACGCTCGTGAAAATAGTCGAGGGCAAATGGCGTTCTACTGAGGGCGGTCTGCAAGGCTCGTATGGGAACTGTCAGGGCTGGACTCATATGGGCCTCTGTCTGAAAGCCTACCTCGAGCACGGCATCAATTTACGGAAAGGCTCGTTCTAGCAGCGAAAATCCAGCTAACGAGGGTCCTTGTAGACCACCAGGGAAACGCCCTAAAGTTCGATACGACGATCTTGGGGCTCTATCAGGAAATACGATTTTTCCTAGAGATTATCCATCTCAAGACTTATCCTCCAACATTGGTATCTTCTTTCCACGTAGACGATTGAGGATTCCAGGTTTCTGTATCAACTTGATTCTTTCCTTTTGTAGTATGACATTAGTTGAAGCAATTGTCAGCTGCATCTTCAACCCATATCCTATGTCTTGCCAACCCTCTGATGCTAGAATAACACCAGTTCTGTCCCAACTCGGTCTTTCAGTCAAGGCAATATGAACTATCAGCTCATTCCCTTTCCTCTCAACTTTTATTGTGTGTGGTATTCCCCTCAAGCCATAGTCGCCATTGCTAGACCAACATTCAAGGAATATATGGACAGATCGAAGAGTCCACCGGGTGAACGAGAAATGATGCCCGCTAAGAAACCCAAGACAATAGACGAATACATCGAATCTTTCCCCAAGAACGTTCAGAGTGTTTTGGAAAAGCTGAGGGCTACAGTACAGGAGGCAGCGCCTGAAGCGGTGCAATCTATTAGCTATGACATGCCCACATTCAAACTGAACGGGAAGAGGTTGGTGTATTTCAGCGCGTGGAAAAATCATATCGGATTCTACTCCATACCCAAGGGCAATGAAACTTTCAGAAAGGAATTATCGCCTTATGAGGGAGAGAAAGGCTCGCTCCGATTCCCGCTGGAAAAGCCAATACCCTACGATCTAGTGAAGAAAATTGTCACGTTTCGCATGAAAGAAATCCAAGACGAAAACAAGTAACAGAATTTCCTACAGCCTGATTGGAACCGAAGACAAATCTGTCGACTTCGGGACTCATCTATTTCTACCGGTGAGGTGAATTGTTTTACCGTGGATATCTACCTCGTGGACGGCACCTACGAACTGTTCCGTCACTTCTACGCCCTCCCAACCCACGCCAACGATAGAGGCGAGGAGGTCGCAGCGACTCGCGGCGTACTCAACAGCATCGCTGGCATGCTCGAGTCAGGAATCACCCACATCGGGGTAGCAACAGACCATGTCATAGAATCCTTCCGCAACAACCTCTGGCCCGGATACAAGACCAGCGAAGGGGTTGATCCACGACTCATGTCACAATTCCCGATGCTCGAAGAAGCATTGCAGGCGATGGGAGTAATGGTCTGGCCAATGGTCGAGCTAGAAGCCGACGATGCTCTGGCTGGGGCGGCCGCGTCTCTGAGAAAGCTTGGGAAGGTCAGCCGGATCTATATCTGCTCGCCCGACAAGGACTTGGCACAGTGTGTCCGGGACGACAGCGTCGTTCAGCTGGATCGCCGCACTCGAAGTGTTCGGAACGAGGCAGGTGTCATAGAGAGGTTTGGCGTCCCTCCAAGTTCGATCCCTGATTATCTCGCCCTAGTAGGCGACGATGCAGATGGATACCCTGGTCTGGACGGTTGGGGAGAGAAATCGACAGCTGCCGTTCTCAGCATCTACAGCCATCTAGAAGACATTCCACATAGGGAAGAGACCTGGAAGGTGCAGCCACGGTCCGCCGCTCGCCTCGCAACCGTTCTGCAAGACAATTTCAAACTCGCACTTCTATTCCGCAACCTCGCGACTCTCCGAACAAAAGAACCCCACATATCCTCGTCAGACGAGGTATTCTGGAATGGGTCCCGAACTGCCTTTCCAGCAATCTGTGAACGAGTCGATGACCTTAGGCTGATTGATCGTGTGGCCAATATATCTGTCTCCCGAAGCCCGAGATCCAAGATCAAACGGTCGAAACATCGAGGATTACAAGACTTAGCCCGTGACTGAACGCTAAAGGCTGTCCGAATCGGACACTAGCAATTGTAACAGTTTCCTTTTGCCCCGCAGAGATGTAATAGCTAGCGAGTGGCTATGCACCCCTCTTTACGCCGCTCGCGAAAGGGAATGGCCACGATCATGGCAGAGGTAATGATGGTTGTTATTGTAATAATCATGTCCACCATCATCTTTGTCTGGGTGGTGCCTACCTTCACATCCCAGACCGGCCAAGACAATGCTGGGGCCGCATACTCAGAAAAGTTCACGACTGTAAGAGGCCAATTCGCGACATTTGTCCAATCCATACCCGAGACAGTGGATCCGTGCACGGCGTCGCCCATAGGATGTTCCCCTTCGAGTCCATTCGTGACATGTACCGGATCCATAACGTCACCATACTCCGGGGACGTCATCGTCCCGATCAACGGCGCCTGCACGATTACCGCCCCCGCATCAGTTCACAACGTGTTTGTGATGACTGGCGCCAACTTGACAGTGGTAGGCGCAACCATTAACGGGGATCTAATCGGCAACTACTCACAAAGCATCACTCTGAGAA
>VBBT01000056.1 GCA_005881695.1 Candidatus Bathyarchaeota archaeon
AGAAGTTGGAGCCCAACACTTACGTCTTCACAAAAGGCGAGGAACGGGGAATAATCCACCACTTCTTTCCTGGCTCAGAACTCAAATCATGTCTTAAAGGAACGAAGATCGTGTCATTCAAAGAAAGACTGATTCCTATCGAAGAAGGCGGAAACCGCGCCCATTTTCTAGTGAAACTGAAAAAGCCCTAGCTCTCGTCGTCCGCTCAGCGGGTAAAGAGAACGCAACCGGACGAAGGCGCGGGCGAGAACTGGAGCGTCGTATTATTTCAGGGCGCTCAGAAACGAGCTCGTTGGCGTACCTAAGCCTGTCACGTCATCGTACCCAGGTGTAGAGGCGAGGCTTAAGGTCTGGTTCATCGTCCGCAGACGATAAACCACTCCCGCGCTCGCATCAATACTGTTGCGGTAGTTTGCCCGTACCACGGCTACGGTTGAGGATGGGCTTACGATGTCTGTGAAAGCCGCTGAGCCTGCGAGACTGTAGAAGAGTGGGTTGGCAAACCCATGGGTGTGGCCCGCAGCCTGGTCGGCTAGCGCCATGATTCCAGCGACCAGCGGAGATGATAAGCTGGTGCCTCCGATGCGGTATTCAGAGTACGCCACTGTGCCGTTCGGGAATGTCTGTGTCTCGCCGATCAAGTATCCCGTGTTTGGATCACCGACAGCCGATATGTCTGGTACGGCTCGACCAGTGCGTCCCTGAGCTTGGAAGACTGAGCTGGGCACTATTCCGACTTGGTAGGATGGTTCCGCGAATACGCGGCTGACTCCGCCCCCCGAACCGTACAACCATGAGCCCGGTGGTGTAGGAGACCATGTCGTGCCAGTCCATGAGGAAGTGGTTGTTCCCCAAGCTGTTTCAAAGAGATAATTGTTGGACGGGCCGACTGCGAGGCTGGTCCCTCCAACAGCCGTCACAAATGGGCTGGAGGCTGGCCAGTCAGTGGTGGCATAGCCCTGTACGAGTGATTCGTCGCTATTGTCGCCCGAGGAGAAGTAGATTCCGATGCCTTCGATCACTCCTTGCAGAATCGTGTCTTCTTGTGGCTTGATGTAGCCGGCGGGCAGTATCTCTGTATTAAAGCCGTATGAGTTGGTCACGATCGATGCAAGATGCCGGTCTACAACATGGTTCAGCGCAGCGTCAAGGTCCTGGAAATTGTTAGGCGCCCCCACGAAAACAATAGTCGCGGCAGGAGCCATTCCGTGAACAGCTTCCACATCAAGCGTCTCCTCACCATACCAGCCCTGCGGGTCCTGAAAGAGACCTCTCTCGGGGTGGTTATAGGTCCCAGGTGCAACAACTTGGACGAGCTGGTTCGCTGTCAGTGTTGGAAGCCCGCGATTCGTCGACCACTGGTTAGTATCTTGAACGATTGTGGGTGCTGCGTAGGCATCGATAATCGCTACCGTCTGACCTGAACCATCATACCCGGAGATACCGTAGGCACCCTTGATCTGCTGTGGGGTGTATCCGCACGGCGCGAAGGGAAGAGTTCCCGGTCCATACGGATCCGTGAAACCTACAGCCTGCAGCTGTCCCCAATATGATGAGCAGGGATGAGCGCTAACGAACGCAGGTGGCGGGGGCGCGTCTCCTACAGTGTTGTCCATATGAACAAACTGTACGCTGTCGTCGAGGCCTATTACAGCTGTGACGATGTTTGCTAAGGAGTTGGGAATAGTAACATAAGTTGACGGAGACCGGAGGCTTAAGCCACCAACGCTGTAGATCCCGAAGCTGGAACCGAAAGCGGATTGCGCTTGCGCGACGGTTCCCTCTGCCGACACATAATGATTGTTCATTGGGGTATACTCAACGGAGAAGCCTTGGCTCTTGAGCCAAGACTGGACCGCACCGACTTGTGATTGTGACGGAGCGAATTGCTGGCGGAACTGTTGGGGTGTCAGATATTGACCATAGGACGGGCTCTTGGGGTCGGAAACCGCTTGCGCGAGAGCCTCAACTGCTGATGGGTTATTCCAGCCGAGGTAGACGCGGAAACCAATGTCAGTGGTTGGGTCAGCGGCATTGATGTAGTTCTTGCTGTTCGCCCATGCAGGCGCGCTCCCAACGAGGGTTGAGCGACCGGAATTGGCTGCTTGAGCAAACAGGCCTCCAAATGAAACGTTCAGCGAGACAATCAATCCCAAAACACTCAGAGCGAGGAGCAATCTCGACAATGACATAATGAAGACATGCACTCCTTCGGAATTATCTATTTAACAGTTGACAATCCGCAGCAACCCGCGTCATCCCCAAGACGCCTGAAGCTACACCTCTATTTTGTTCCGATAGGCAGTTTGATGCTTGAATCGCTTTTCCAGTGGTAGGTATGGGACAAGACGCCCATTTTTCGTCAGGACGCGAAAGTCCTACCCTTTCGCGGACCCTATACTTCTATTAAGGAGGATTGGATATTCCTCGCCCGTAGGTTGCATCCAGTCATCCCTGTTCTCTTGCTTCTTCTGGTGAGCGCGACTGGCTCTAGTGTGGTTCTAGACCAGACCTCTTCAGCCCCTCCACCAGTTTTGACGCCTGCCCATGTTGTCGTGATAATGATGGAGAATGAAGGAATCAATCAGACCTACAATTGCGGCCTCAATTGCGCCTATATCACAAGCCTGGCCAACCAGTACGGGCTGGCGGAGAACTTATCCAGTGTCGCTCACAGAAGCCTCCCGGACTATCTCACGTTTCTCAACGGGAGCAGCTTTGCGTATCCAGGCTCTGTCTTTGCAACAGATTGCGGTCCATCCAGTTGCCGAGTGAATGGGACGAATATTCTGGACGAGATTACAGCCTCCGGCCGGGCTTGGAGGGCTTACATGGAAGACTATGTCGGTGGATGTCAGTTCACCAACGTGGCGGGCCATCGGAGTGTCGAGTACGATGACAATCACAACCCGTTCGTCTACATGGCCGAAGCCCACTCCTCACCTGTCTACTGCGGGAACCTGATAGACGCGAACCCGACGAGCACGGGCTACCTAGCCCTTCCCACCAAACTCCTCTCCGACCTCAACAACATGAGCAGCCCAGCCCCCAGCTTCATCTGGCTGACCCCGAACAATTGTGATAACGGTCATGATAATAATTCGACGATCACCTTCAATGGCACGTTGAGCATTTGCCCTCTATCGAGTAACGTGCAGGAACAGAACAATTACCTGAAAGCTTTGGTCCCGGCCATCCTCAACAGCACCACTTTCACGACATCAGCGTCGCTCCTTTTCATTACCGGGGACGAGGGAGTTGCCTGCACTCCTACAAATGACCCGGCCTATCCTGAAACCTTCCCAGTCTGCATCGATCGTGTAACAACAATATTTGCAGGGCTTGATTCCCAGCTCCGTCATATTTCGAATAAGGGGTATAGCCACTACGGCTTTCTCCCCACGCTCGAAGAAGTCTGGGGACTTGCTCCCCTCGCAGGACAGGTCAACGGTCCAACGTTCGACGAGTTCCTAGCACCAATCTCATCATTTTCTCTCGGCGGGGGTGGAGGTGGGGGCGGTCGCGCTCAATTTATGTGAATCAGACCAATGAGGCTATTGTCCGAGACTTCGGAAACGGCCCTAGATTCTAGAAGGTCGAAAGAGAGGAAGTCTCGAGACTACCCGTTCTTTTGGAACCGTCTTAACGAGTGAGGCGCCATCATGTTCTGTGCATCATCACACGATAGTCGAATCAACTCTTTCGCGGCGTCGACATCTCCTTCTGAACGGATTCTGAAAGTGACCCATCCGGCTGGAGGACCAAAGCGGGGAGGTTCAGCCTTACCCTCCTTCAGTATTCTTTCCTGGTCTTCACTGGAAAGCCGGATGTCAAGATGCGAAGTCCCATGGGTATGCACAAATTCAAGGCCCTGGACTTGAAATTCCGTACCTCCAAATGTATGTGCAGCTTTTGTGACGTTCGGAAGCTGGAGAATCCAAGCTTCGCGACTGCGATAGTATATCGGCCCGGACCCCACCCACATCCAACACTTCAGCCGGCAAATGTGGGAGATAGTCTTTGAGTAGTCTCAACGTTACGGCGAATTCGGTCTTGTGACGGTCAAGTCTGTCCCACTCATTCTGAGCGTTCTTATCATAGAATGCCTGAACCTCGTCCAAGTTCTCAAATTCGGATTACTGACAGAATAATAGTGTGTGCGCAGGTCACTACAAAGGTTTAATCGCTCGCTCCTCCGTCTCGCGTAATATGTCGAGACAGTGGACACTCCCATTGGAAATCAGCGAATTCAAGGCTGATGACTACGGGAAGTTGGCCCACGTCTTCGGCTCTATCTTTCCGGATTACGACCGGACACCGGAAGAGTGGCGGTTTGAAGATGAGAGTCTCGACAAGTCGAAGTTCCATTTCAAACGATACTCATGCATTAGCGAGGAGGTCCAGGAACCCGTTGGATTTGCTCAGTGTCAACATGTTCCCTGGATGTATCATCCCAAGAAACTATGGTTCGACATATGGGTCGATCCACAACATCAGGAGAAGGGCGTAGGAAGTGCGCTCTACGAGCGGCTGAACCAGGACTTCAAGGATCTTGGCACCGTCACATCCTGGACTGGTGTAAGGGAGGACATGCCACTTCCGATCAAGTTCGCATTGAACCGAGGGTTCCATGAGAAGATGAGAGCTTGGGAATCACGCCTCAACCCTGCGGCAGTCAACCTCTCACTATTTCAAAAATACGTCGAGAAGGCGTCGCAGCATCAAATCCACTTCGTCACATTAGCCGATGAAATGAGGAGCGATCCCGAATGTTACGGCAAACTCCATGCTCTGGTTCAATCAATCTCGCAAGATATTCCTCGACCCGAACAGTTCACGCCCGTCTCCTTTGAGCAATGGTCAGCTTTCGAAATGAAAAGTCCTAACCTTGTCCCCCAAGGCTACATGATAGCCAAAGATGGCGACAAGTATGTGGGAATGAGCACGGTGTGGAGGGCTCAGAAGGATCCCAAAGGACTCTATCAGGGACTGACAGGAGTAATTCGAGAATACCGGGGACTAGGAATAGCAGTCGCCTTGAAACTCAAAGTCATCGAGTTCGCTAGAAGCAACAAATACGAGAAAGTCAAGACTTGGAACGACTCCACCAACGCGGCCATGCTCGGAATCAACATCAAGCTCGGCTTCAAACGAGAAGTAGGCTGGATAACCCTCGAGAAGAACCTGGCCTAGACCCAGAATGAAAACGAAGCTTCCAATATTATCTCTGAAAGGCTCGACGTACCAGAAAGGACGTAAACACGGAAAACATGCTCGACCCGAGATCGAGAATAACCTAGAGGTCTATTTCCGGCGGTTCAAGAGTGAAACTGAGCTCTCACACGATCTGGCAATTAGTCGTGCGGCAAAGTTTCTCGAAGTGATCAACAGAGTTAGTCCTGAATATGCAGAGACGATGAAGGGTGTTGCCGATGGCTCGGCCCAGGATATTCTCGATATCACCGCGTTGAACGTTAGGTACGAGTTGATGTACAGTCAGTTTTCAAAGATCGGGCTGAAGCCATTGCCCAAGACCTTCGGTTGCACGGCCTTCGCAACACTTCCGACAACGGTCGAGAATGGGCATTTGATCATGGCGCAGAACTGGGACTGGATACCCCAGGTCAAGGGGCTCTTCCTCAAGGAGAGAAACGAAAACGGCCCTAATGTTCTGTCTTTCACGGAAGCGGGCGTTGTCGGCGGCAAGATCGGTCTTAACTCCGATGGACTTGGACTCTTGATCAACGGAATCGTGTCCAGCAGGGACGACTGGGCACGGCTCAAGAAACCCTTCCACGTCCGCTGCTGGGAAATCCTAAGATCGAAGACTCTCGCACGCGCAGTCAAAGTAATCGCCCAGGGTCAGAGAAACTGCTCTGCGAACTTCATCTTGGGACAACAGAAAGCGAAAGGCTCCGGGAAAGTTGTTGATATCGAATCAGCGCCCGACGCAGTCTGCGAGATCGGCCCGGACCGTGGCGCAGTAGGACACACGAACCATTTTTCTAATCCGAAAATTCTCGGGGTCAAACAGGTCGTGGATGAGGAGCGCCTATCGACAATTCAACGATATCGCAGAATCCAGAAGCTTCTCACTGAAACGGTTCGAACAGGACATAAGCTAGATCTAGCCGAAGCTCAGAGTATGTTGAGAGATCATTACGGAGAACCGGAATCCATTTGTCGACATAACAACTTGAAGCTGCCCGAGTATCAGAGGTACGAGACAGTAGTCTCTGTAGTAATGGATCTTTACAGCAAGAGACTCTGGGCGACTATCGGCTCGCCCTGCTCAACCGAATATCAGCCTATCACGCTGTGAGGAAGGTCCTCTGAGGGACTGGAAGCGAATCATATTTCAACAGGTAGATTAACTACGAGTTCTGCGAGTCCCCTTTGCCTTCTGCTCAGAAACGCAAGGTCCTAGAGAAGACACGTAAAAGGAAAAGTCGCGGCTTACTCTATCTTATCCTAGCGATTGTCCTCATCGTGATTGTAGGGGTCGGAGTGTACGCATACGTCTCGTCGCTACCTCCGGACATCATTTACGCTACGCTCAATACTTCGAAGGGTACTTTCGAGGTTGAGCTTTATCGCAGCCAAACTCCAATTACCGTGAACAACTTTGTGAACCTCGCGAAATCCGGCTTTTACAACAATCTTGTCTGGCACAGAATCCAGCCGGGATTCGTAATCCAGACCGGAGATGAAAATACAAAAAATGGTGGAGGC
>VBBT01000022.1 GCA_005881695.1 Candidatus Bathyarchaeota archaeon
CATTCCACCCTTCTCCTTCGCACCCCGGCATGCAGCTTCCATTACTCCACCAAGACCCCCGGTCACGAGGACAGCCCCTCTAGACGCAATCTCGGCGCCAACCTCTTTTGCCGCAGCGTAAGTACTCTCTGGACAATGATCCCCGTCAGACCCTATCACAAGAATCTGTATCAATCGTTTGAAGCTGGACAGTGGGGTTCTCGATGCTACTCCTCTAAACAATCCACAATCACTCTTTGAAAGGAAAGATATGCGACAACACGCGTCCAAGTCAGCCGCTGGCTATGAGGTTGGCGTAACCCATGCTCTAACAAGGAAGGTTTTAATGAGAATCGGCCAAGGCTCGAACCTCACAATCCACCAGGTCAAGCATATGTCGGAACCGACTATACCACAATGATCCCTCGATGCGAAAGCAGGCAAACGCCCATGCGGTCACAAAGACAGCCCGATACGCAACCGTGAATCGCACTGTCAAGATAGAGACAAGTTCAGACACAAAGTTAGAAGCGATAGCCCGAGAACAGAACGTCCCTGTCAACTTCCTGATTAACAAAGCAATCAATCGGTTCGTAGATTGGGAGGTTCACGCTGAAAAATTCCGTTTCCTGAGCGTCTCCCCTAGCACCCAGGCTAAGCTCATGGGCTACCTAACCGAGGAGCAAGCGAGGGAACTCGGGAAGTGGTGGGCTGAGAACGCCATTATCGGTCTCATAGTCTTCTGGTTCAAAAAGTTCGACTTCGACGCCCTGATGAGAGCCATCGAACTCCTCGGGTCAGAATATGGTCGAATCTTCACCCACAAATTCAGCATTGACGACGATGGAAACTATACAATAGTCCTCCGGCATGAAAGAGGTCTTAAGACATCCTACTTCTACGAGGAAGCAGCAAAATCCCTCTTCACCCGTCTTGGAATCAAGAACATGCAATCGTCAACAACAGAAGACCAGGTTACAGTCAGCGTTCCTAGAAAGCCAAGCCCTGAGGTTAACCCATGAGTAAACTAAAGCATGACAAAAGTTCGGGGTTCGAGCCTGGAAAGGTCGCACGGGTCGCAGGCCCCGTCATCGTCGCCGAAGGCATGCTCGGCGCTCAAATGTACGAAGTCGTCCGCGTAGGCGACCAAGGCCTCATAGGCGAGATCATCAAGATAGACGGCGAAAACGCAACCGTCCAGGTCTACGAGGAAACCGCTGGCCTGCGACCAGGCGAGAAGGTCGAAAGAACCGGCAAACCACTATCAGTGGAACTTGGACCCGGAATCCTAGGCCAGATCTACGACGGCATCCAACGCCCGCTGACAGTTCTCTTCGAGAAGACTGGACCCTTCATCAAGAGAGGACTAGCCCCCGCGGCCATCGACCGATCCAAGAAATGGCACTTCATCCCCACCGCAGATAAAGGAGTAGAAGTTTCCGGCGGCGATGTTCTAGGCACCGTCAAAGAGACAACCCTGATCACCCAACGGATAATGGTCCCGCCCAATCAGTCCGGAAAAATCATCTCAATCGTCCCAGAAGGCGACTACACGATCACTGAGCCCATCGGCGAGCTAGAGACCAAGACCGGACCCGTCTCACTGTTCATGATGCACACCTGGCCCGTACGAATCGCCAGGCCCTTCAAACGCAAACTCCCCTCCGAAATCCCACTCATAACCGGCCAGCGCATCATCGATTTCTTCTTCCCCGTCGCCAAAGGAGGAACAGCAGCCGTTCCCGGTCCGTTCGGATCCGGGAAAACCGTTTTGCAGCAGGCGCTTGCAAAATTCGCTGACGCGCAAGTCATCGTCTACGTAGGTTGTGGAGAACGAGGAAACGAGATGGCTGAAGTTCTTGAAACATTTCCGACCCTCCTAGATCCGCGCACTGGACAGCCATTGATGAATCGCACGACATTGGTTGCGAACACTTCTAACATGCCGATCGCTGCGCGGGAAGCTAGTGTGTACACAGGCATCACGATCGCGGAGTATTTCCGGGACATGGGTTACGATACTGCGTTAATGGCGGATTCCACGAGCAGATGGGCCGAAGCTCTTCGAGAGATATCGGGACGTTTGGAAGAGATGCCAGGAGAGGAAGGCTATCCAGCCTACCTCGCGTCACGACTTGCCGACTTCTACGAGAGATCCGGACGATTGGAAGTTCTAGGCTCGGAATCCAAGCAAGGCTCCATCAGCGTCATCGGAGCCGTCTCACCTCCAGGCGGCGACTTTTCTGAACCGATTACTCAGAATACTCTTCGTATCGTTAAGGTCTTCTGGGCGCTCGACTCTGAGCTTGCCAAGAGACGCCACTTCCCAGCCATCAACTGGTTGACAAGCTACTCACTCTACCTCGACACCCTCGAATCCTGGTATCCCAAGGAAATCGGGCCTGAATGGGTTGACCTGCGAAAAGTAGCAATGTATCTTCTCCAGCGCGACGAGGAACTTCGCGAGATAGTCATGCTCGTCGGTCCCGACGCCCTCTCCGAGGGACAACGGGTCATCTTGGAAGCTTCGAAGATGATCAAGGAAGACTTCCTCATGCAGCAATCCTACAACCCCGCCGACAGCTACTGCGATAAGACGAAGACCTACAATATGATCCGGACCATCCTTCACTACTACAATCTCATGCAGAAAGCAGTCGACGAAAGCATACCGCTCCAGAAGGTTCTCGAGCTCCCTGTCAAGAACGATATCAGCCGCATGAGACTCACTCCTGCGGACAAGTTCACCGACTACTCACAGTCTTTGAACGAGCGTCTCGACCAAGAATTCCAGATGCTGAAGACGCCCGCTGTCAAGGCGAAATAGAATGGTCTCGCTCGCAGGTCTCGAATACAGAACCGTCCGGGAAATATCCGGACCCCTCATCTTCGTCGAATCAGTAAGAGGAGTAGGATACGGCGAGCTAGCAAGGATCAGGACGCCTAGCGGCGAAGAACGGAGGGGACAGGTTCTAGAAGTTGGCGGTGGCGTCGCAGTCGTCCAGATCTTCGAAGGAACATCCGGACTCGATGTTTCCGCAACAACCGTTCGTTTCACCGGAGAAACCGTTAAGCTCCCAGTCTCGCAGGACATGCTTGGTCGAATCTTCGACGGCAGCGGCCGACCCACGGATGGCGGCCCAAGAATCATCCCTGACGATTATCTCGACGTCAACGGTAGTCCCATCAACCCCTTTGCCCGGGAATATCCGAGAGAGTTCATCCAAACAGGCGTCTCCGCCATTGATGGAATGAACACTCTCGTCCGGGGACAGAAACTCCCGCTATTCTCCGCGTCCGGGCTTCCCCACAACCAGATAGCTGCTCAGATCGCTAGGCAAGCGAAGGTTCGAGGCACAGACGAACCCTTCACTACAGTCTTCGCGGCAATGGGCATTACAGCGGACGAGGCCCGCTTCTTCAGGGATGATTTCGAGAAACAAGGTGCCTTCGACCACGTAACCATGTTCGTCAACCTCGCCGACGATCCCGCCATCGAACGAATCCTGACCCCAAGACTTGCACTGACAGCCGCCGAATATTTCGCAGTCAAGCTCGGAACCCACGTCCTCGTTATCCTCACCGACATGACGAACTATGCGGAAGCACTCCGAGAAATTTCCGCAGCCCGAGAAGAAGTTCCGGGACGCCGAGGATATCCAGGATACATGTATACCGATCTGAGTACAATCTACGAACGAGCCGGAAGACTGCACGGGAGCAAAGGCTCGATCACGCAGATGCCGATTCTGACGATGCCCGGGGACGATGTAACTCATCCCATTCCTGACCTTACGGGCTACATCACTGAGGGACAAATCTACATCGATCGAGGATTACACCGGAAAGGAATCTATCCACCAATCGATCCCGCACCCTCTCTCTCGCGATTGATGAAGGAGGGAATTGGCAAAGGCAGGACAAGAGAGGATCACCGAGAAGTCTCAGACCAGCTCTACTATGCTTACGCTGAGGGACGAAGCTTCCGTGACCTTGTCGCCGTCATCGGTGAGGAGGCGCTCTCTGCCCGTGACAAGCTCTACCTGGGTTTCGCAGACAATTTTGAGAGGAGGTTCATCAACCAAGGACTCTACGAGAATCGTGATATCGACGCAACCCTCGACCTTGGTTGGAACCTTCTCAGCGTCCTACCTGAAAGCGAGCTGAAACGGATAGACCCGGCCACCATCAAGAAGTATCATCCGAAATATCGTGGGAAGACGGCGTAGTGTCAGAGATCGTCGCGGGCGCTCGTCCAACCCGGATGGAGCTCATCGCCCTCCGGAGACGACGACGAATAGCCCAACGAGGCGGAGACTTGTTGCGGGAGAAGTTGGACGCGTTGATGATCGAGTTCTTCCAGTTCGCCCGAGAAATCACCGCACTACGCCAGAAGACACAGGATCTATTGTTCCAGGCCTACGAGAAGTTCACAGAGGCCCAGATGCTCATGGGCTTCACGAGAGTCGAAGAGACATCACTAACAGTCCAGGACCGGTTTGACGTGGACGCGTCGACGCGAAACGTAATCGGCGTCTCCATACCCTACGTCTCCGTGAAACTGAAACCTCTCGAGGGATTTCCCTACTCGATGATCGGAAGCAGCGCAAAGCTCGACGAGGCGGTCGCGCTAATGACAGAAGCCATCAAGAACGTTGTCGAGTTGTCCGCAGCGGAGGCAGCTATTCGTAGACTAGCTGAAGCCATTTCCGCCACCAAGAGACGAGTGAACAGTCTAGAAAACATTGTAGTCCCGAGAATCGAGAATACAATCCGATACATCGAGATGAGTCTACAGGAGAGATCGAGAGAGGATTTCTTCCGGCTGAAACGTATCAAGACGCGTTTGGAAGAGGAAGAAGAGGAAACTGTGAAGGTCCCCCAGATCTCAAGCTAGAGAGAGTCTACGATCGCCGAATAGAGAACCGTAGCTGGCTCAAGGTCCCGAGAGACCAGAGAAGAAGCCTAGCGATCCCAGTATTGCCCAGCTCAGACACCACGCTGCAGGTGTCAAGTTGATGGGATCAACCTTTGTTTTCACAGGCTTAAATACTACTACCCTAGTAGTAGCCTTGATGGGATTGAACAAAGTTTTCATAACGGTGGCCATCGTTCTGGGTATAGTTTTCTCAACTGTTCCAACGGTCGCCGCGTTGTCCTTTACCGCGAGTGTGACATGCAAGGGTCCGAAGTTCGGGATCATCGGACAATCCTTTGGCTACTGGAATTGGACCTTGAACGGAGCGCCCATAGGGCCATTCGTCAGCAGCGGAGTCATTACAGCAAGTGGAGCGATTAGTTGCAACTCCACCGGGGGAGGACCTAACACCACGACTGCCACCGGGACACAGCCATCGAACGCGAACGGCGTCATAGCCACGGTGACTGCGCAGATAAAGGGCTGCTATCACCAGGTCTCAGCTTCGCAGACATTCTCGCCTGGAGGCAAAGTCTCGATAACCGTGAAGGCAAGTTGCACTGGCAACGCCTACGGCACTTCGGTTACCGAAACCGGTACTTTCACCCTAAGGAACTGACAGGTAGCTATCCGCGGAACTACGGAACGGCCTGCGAAGTCCATTAGTTGAGACATCTACGGGGCATCGGGATGGTTGTGCGAGATGGCCGACTCCGTCTTTTTGTGTGTTCGTTTTGGATGCTGCGTGGTGTTGTGCGGGTTCGAGCGTGCGCGATGGCAAAGCCGTTTCCTGCATACTTGACGAAATAGAGGACACGGCAGCTTAGTAGGTTCGCTCGGCTCGCTCCTTTAAAGCGCGATTCATTTCTTCGAAGCCGCGCTTCGTGTCTCTGTCGAGGCTTTTCGCCATGAATGGAACGAGCAATCCTGTGAACTTCTCGTGCTGAACGAAACGGACCCCTTTCTCGTCTAATGCTTGAATCGTGAAGCTGTGTTCGCCGTTAAAAAGGCCGGGTATCAAGAGTCGCCCGAGCCAGCTCATCTCACGGTTCGTCTCAACATTGACCATTTTGGGCTTGAAGGACATTACCCTTCCTCCAGTGGGTCCAAGCTGGACCTGAAGTTGCGCTCCAGTCCTGACCTCGCCGCTCATCTGTCGAATGAAAGGGTTCCATTCGGGGAACTTGGCAAAATCAGTCAGGACCTCCCAAACCCTCTCTGCAGGAGCTTCAATCTCTATCTCAGCCGAGACCTCTTTCATTTCTGAGCCACCCTGAAAGGGGTCAAACAAGCTGAAATGCGTTTCGGACGCAAACGCTCGTATACACTCCATCTGCAGGTACCGCTCGCGGAATAGGCCGTCCCGCTCGTCCTTGACTCTGGTTCGCTTTCAACGCACTCCACCGGAAGAGTAGCACCACTCCAGCTACGATAAGAATGACAGCAACCAGGCGCACTATCGTGTCGAGTCTAACTATGAAGGTTAGAATCGCAAGGGCCAGGCCAACATCGCCCAATACAATACCAACCAGACGTAGACGACGCAAGTTCACGGTTTAGGTCCCTAGAGTAGCTGCCAGCCCTTCTTCTTGACGTATCTCAGCCAGAATCCCGCGATCAGCGAAGTAACTATTGCTGTCAGGACGAGCGCTACGAAGAATGTTTCCGATATCAAACCAAGGTCAAAGGCAACAGTAGCGAGCACGATGCCTGGCCCGCCTCGCGCATTGAGAGCTATCGCAAGGTTGAGACTCGGCAGTCTCTTCTGCTTGATCAATCTGCCCACCACCAAGGCACCGCCGCCTTTCAGCGCGGTGGAGAAGATCAGGAATCCGAGAAAGAACAGAATGTCGAAGGAGTGGATCAGATCGAGCTTCAATCCGACAACGGCAAAATAGACGGGTGTGAAAACGGCTAAGGATATCGACTTGACCTGAGACTTCGCGAGAGCAAAGATCTGCTCCGGCATCATTCCGATGGCAATGCCAGCTAGAAACGCGCCGAAGACGATGTTTACGTTGAGAAGACTCGCCAACGCCACCATCGAGAAACAGAGAAACAGAGCGTACCGCGACGGATGATACTTGACCAGAACATCAAGCCTCGACCTTATCGTATAGCGTATCAACCTCGGCAGACCCAGCAAAGCCGCGCCGAAAAACGCGATAGTTACGAGAGCAGTGTAGCCAATCAGGGACAGTGATGCGGAGGCTGAAGCCCCAACCCCTGTGGCGATGGCTAACGCCCCGAACTGGATGACATCCTCAACGGTAGCAATTGCCAGTACTATCTTGGCGAATCGCGTGTTCATGATCTTCAGATCAATGAAGATTTTAGAGATCACTGGGATCGATGTGACCGAGACACCAATGCCAACTATGATCGCCAAAGAAAGTGAGTTCCCGTTTGGCCCAGTGTAAGGAGCGAAATTGTAGACGTAGGGAACGAGCATTCCGATAATGAACGGAACAAAGGTGGCACCGATCAAGAATGAAGTGGCGATCTTGCGATCTTCCTTCGAAAACGACCTCTGGATCTCAAATCCGGATATGAACATCAGAAGAACCAGCCCAAAGTAGGAGATTAGAGAGATCAGCGCGCCTTCCGAGGGAAACGCGCCAAATATCCAGGTCTCAGCACCCGGGGCAGCGTAGCCGAGAAAGGCTGGGCCGAGAACTAGTCCGCCGAAGATCTCTCCGATCACTCGGGGAAGCTTGGCTTCATAGAACAGGAAGCCGAAAGAGTGCGCTGTGAACAGTAGTAGGACCATTGCGAAGAAAAATCTGGTCAGTTCTAGACTGGAGAGCGTGATGGCGCTAGCCAGACTCATTGAGTCTCGGCTCTACATCGAAAATTCTCTGGAATCTACTAGGAAGTTCACTTCTTTCAGAAAAGCTGGTGAATCCGGCGATTGTCCGTTAACCGCGAAAACCGCGTGGAGGTGAACCTTGAAGTGTACGGTCTTGGTCTCTCCGAGAAAATCCATCCGCACATCGCCAGGCTTTCCCTGGCTGGTCTTTTCGTGAACGAGTTTGAAGGTCTTGTCGCGACGAGAGAACCAATCCAAGACGGTCTGGCGGAGAATGTCAGAGGCCGAGTTGAGCCCGATTCCTTTGTGTTTTTGGCTGAATTCTTCCATCAAAGCCTTTCGAGATTCCTTCGACACATTCTCAACATAGGTGAAGGTCTTCTGCAAGACCTCTTTGCCCTTTTGAACGTCAGTCATCCTTTGACTCCTGTCCTCAACGCCTGACCCTGGACCAACCGCGATTGGCTACATTCGTATAAGGAATTGCAAGGGTTCGACCCATCGCGCGAACGCAGGAAAACTAGTGAGGTTAGTGTACTTGTCCCCATTCGTTGCCGCAGGTGTCGCAACGGTAGAGCTTCGCCTTCCCAGTACGCTGCTCTCTAGTTGACAGTTCGATATTCGTGGACCCGCACTTCGGACAGATGGTGTGATAGATGTTCAATTTCAGCGTGTCAACAATGTAGCAGGACTTTGAGTGGTCGTTCCAGAACATGCACAGGTCCCTCACGCAAACGGATGCCATTAGGGGGCAGATCATCTGGTTGAACTTGCTCGTGGCAGACCGAAGGATTCGGCGAAAAGTAGGGTCCCGCATGTCGAGGAAGGGCTCTATTCTCACATCATCCGGAGGGTCCTGTTCTCGTTCTGCTTCGCTCTCGGACCCTTCTTCGGCCATTGACCTACCGTCCTCCTAACTTCTATTCTCGCTATGGAGAGTCCGCTTAGCTAAGCATGCTGTCCCTTTCAAAACCTGCAACCAGTCACAGCGATGCCGCACTGGGTCACATTTCCCCATCTCGGAACTGCGAGGATTACAAGAATGAGCGCGGTAGCTCTTTTATTGTGGGCTGAACGTCCACTCTCTCTGAGAAGGTTTTTTCGTCATGCGTGTTCGCCTCGTTGGCTACGAGCCTGACCTCGAAAGGGTCTGCGCCGCAGCTATGCGTTCATGCTACTCTCCCCACCCAGGCTATGAGCTGTTCACGCACACCTCACAGGACAAGGTTTTGGATGGAGAAAAAATCTTCGACGCGGAACGGATAGGTGGATTGTTGAAGCGTGCCCTTGAGCTGGGACATTACGATATTCTTGAACACAACAGCATCACTTGGCTGGCAGAGGCGGATGAGAAGGAGATTCTCTTCCTCATGGAATCATCGAAGTTCTTCGAGACAAGCCAGATCGACGAAAAGCGATGGCTCATCACGACAAACCTACGAGTTCTAGTCGAGCTAGCTCGCAGCGCCAACCATCTACCCTTGACAAATGAACTTGTTGGGACCCTGAATGAGGCAGCTCCCATAATCGCCTCGGCCCTAGCGATGCCTACCGCGAGAGGATAGAAGTCGAAATGGCTAGCAAAGCGATCCTGTTCAGCTACACCAACTATCCTCAGCTAACTGCAAACTTGCAAGAAGCTGGGGTGAAGATGGGGACAGACGGTATGCTTCGTCATGGAAGCTTCACTTTCGACCTGCAGGGAATAAGCAGAGCAGCAAGCCACCAGATCGTTAGACATAGAATAGCATCTTTCAGCCAGCAAAGCCAACGGTATGTGCGAGTCACGCGAAGTTATGGATATCTAAAGCCGCCTGGTATCCCCGAAGATCTCAAGGTCCCAGTTGAGATTCAAGGGCACAAGCTTGAGCTGAACTTTACAGACGTGATGGACTTGACTCGTCAGGCGGAAGAGGGTCTCGCCGCGAAGGGGATTAAGGCCGAGGACGCCAGATATCTCAGGCCGAATGCGGCGACCACGAACATTGTCATGAGTATGAGCCCACGCCAGCTCATACATTTCTTCAACCTCCGGTGTGCTCCCGACGCTCAGTGGGAAATCCGCGATCTTGCCTGGTCAATGTATGCCGCGGTTCGACTAGCGGCGCCACAGGTGTTTGGGCCGTTGCCCGCCGCTGATGAAAGTGATTATATCAAGAAACGAGTCTCCATCGTCGACGACTTGGTTCGAAAGGGCCAAGACGGATTCTCCGGGACCCCGCCCGGAGAGCTATTCCGATTGGAGCTTCATCCTATGTTGGAGCTAGTTCATCCGGTCGAGACTTTCGTTAGACACTACTAAGAACAGAATTTGTCCGGAACCTATCGGGACACTGGGGTCTTGGGCACTATGTGTTTTGCCCAAATCTTCTTCTCACTCGCCAAGAACCTAACCCCAAAAGTCAAGAGAATGGCCACCAGGTTAGAAGAAAGATAAGAGATCCCTAGGGCGCTTGTGAGGCCCCAGAGTAGAGGAATTCTCACGAGCAGATCGGATGAGGAAACTGCGTTGAAGAGTAGGGCTTTTCGGACCAGCCCCCCAGCGGTTTCTCTTGATCTGAATACGAGAAAGTTGTTCAGCCCGAAGTTAACGAATACGGCTGCTTGACTGCTGAGGATCGCACTGAACAGAAAATAGACGCCGTAGAGACCGGTTAACACAAACAGAACGTACTGGTTGAGGAATATTCCTAAGCCGCCCACGAACCCGAATTTGAGCAGTATCCACGCTATCGAGCCCCCGGTCCTTGGCTGCTTAGGGGTTGGAGGCGGGTACATCCCGAACCCCGATGAGAAACGGGGATCTCTTATCGCGGATGCGTAGAGAGACCCCTGGTAGTATTGCCGCCTCATTAAGACCTCGTTAAGCGGATTGATGGGTCGGATTTCTGAACTCAAACGCTATCGGTCAATTCTAGCTAGTCTTGCTCCGCGCGATATAACCGATACTCTCTCGGTCGATCCTGATTAGCAGAGTCGCGTGGAGGACGAAACATTCTTCTTTCTTAAAGTGAGATCCGAATTGACAGGGAAGCTACAGTTCAGATGATGCCGTAATCATCGGCATGACAGGAAGTTGTTGTCCCGGCTCCACGAGTTCTTCGAACTCTCGTCTTGCCTTGTCCATCTTCGGATAGATGACCTCGCGGAAGCCTGTGACTGCGAATTCGTTCGGCCTGTAAGGGTCGTTGATAACTCTCAACGCTCTGAGTGCCTGATCATAGTTTGAAGACGCCGTCTTGAGGTAGAATCCTATGACGTCGTCTTTGTACCAGTCGCGGAAGGCGCGTTCTTTCTTGTGCCATCCCCAGCTGTCGAGGATGGTTCTGGTCCATTTCATGTGTTTGAAGATTCTCATCAACCAGTTGTGAGCTAGCCACTGCGGCAGGTCGAATCTTACTTGCTTGCCGAAGACTTCGAATTCTGGCCGGTTGATGTGTTCGTATGTTATCTTGTCACCGTTCTCGTCGTCAATGTTGTATCGTATCTTGTCCCGGTCCAGTTTCTCACCATCGGTCAATAGGTGGGGGGTGTAGATCTCGTCTTTGATCGCCATTACCTTATGCAAGTCCAGCAACGTCGTTTTGGTCGCCGCGTAGCCCTTGTCCTCCCTATCGTTCCGGAACACGTCTATGACCTTGTCCACGTATTTCTCCGCATAGGGAAGGTCACCCCACATTATCAGGTCGTAGATCCTTCTCGCGATGCCTCTGTTGGTATCTTCGTCGAGGTTCATCGTTGAAACAGTGCTCATCACGAGTCGCCGGTATTCGTCTGCGATCGTCTTTCCACGCCAGAACATCCAGTAGGAATGGGAGAGTTGTTTGGCTTTCATGTCAAGAATGGACTGGTAGCTTTCCTTAGCACCGAATAATGTGAGGGTGCGCTCGTCGGCGACGATGTTCTTGAAGTCGAGAAGCTCTGGCTCTACGACCATTTTCCGGCCTAGGCGAAACGCCTCCATGTTCCTGGATCTTTGGCTTGCCGGGACGGTTTCCATTATGGCGTCGACAAGGTTCTGTTCGCCGACAGGTATCAGTCCTTTCTGGAACGCTGAGCCGAGAAGAATAATGTTGGTGAAGAGTTTGCTTCCGAAGTACAGTTCGGAGATCTCGCTGATTCTGCCTCCGAAGTAGTCGTCCGAGTTTGTGTGTCTTCGAATATTCTCTTCCGCGTCTGGAGGGTAATTCATCATTCCGGCCAGCATCGGGATGGTCGGGACTACGGTTGTGTTCACCACTGCAGTGGTGTGGACCTGGCTCGCGTATACGAGACTTCTCTCCGCCTCGAGCATGTCGACGCCCATCAAGAGATCCGCCTTTCCGTTGGGGACGATGGTTGAGATCTTTGCTTTTCCGTTTGAGTATAGAACGTGGGCTGAGACTGCTCCGTTTCTGATCGCGAGCCCTTTCTTGTCGTTGAACCGGACGTGGTATCCCTCTTTGGTTCCGGCTCGAGCAAGAACTGATGACATTACTCCGACGCCCATTCCGCCGACGCCGCTGATGAAGATCTTCCAGGTGTCGCTGAAACGGTGTGGAGTTGCCGCCGGGATGTTGTCGAGCGAGATCTTCTTCACTCTTGATTTCGGTGGTCTGTTTCTTGTGACTATTACCTTCTCGAAGGACGGGCATGCCATGACTTTTGTGCAGTAAGTGTCGGACACGCAGATCGACTGGTCAATCCCAATCTTCTCTCCGTAGTCAGTGTTGATTATTGTAAGCCCTGGGCAGCCAGTGTTCTTGGTGCATTCGCGGCAGTTCTCGCAGACTTCCTGGGATATGTTGACGAAAGTCTCTTTCTTGACGAAACCCTGCCTCTCGATTATCCTGTTTCTCTCTGATCGTTTTCTCTTGTGAAACGTGATGCCACACTCTTTGTCGGCTATGATTACTTTGACGCCGGGCTTCTCGAAGACCTTGTCTAGTTCTTTCATGTACTTCTCCCTGTTTGAGGGAGGCATCTTCTTCACGTAGATCTGTCCCTGCCCCATCGCCCGAACGATACTCTCTATGTCTTGAGGGGTTGTCTTGTCGCCCATCAGATTGTGTCCCGTTTCTGGCGTGGGCTGGTGGCCTGTCATCGCGGTGTTCTTGTTGTCGAGGATGAGGTAGAGGATGTCTTGTCCTTCTTTGATCGAGTTCGAGATTGCAGTCATTCCTCTCCAGAAAAACGTGGAGTCGCCCATCAGCGCGTATTGTTTGTTTGTCACGAACGGGTCCATCCCGGCTCCCGCCGCACCTCCTAGGGCCATTGCAGTTAGGTTGTGCATTTCACCGAAGGGCGGGAGGAACGACATTGAGTAGCATCCGATGTCGCCATGTGCGAAAATGTCTTTGTGGTCAGGTGTGTCCCTTAGCGAGTGAACTGCGCTGAGGGTTTCCCTGTGGGGGCAGCCGGCGCAGAAGCCTGGGGATCGAGGTGGAACCAGGAGTCCGTAAGCCTTGATCTCAGCCAGGAGATCGAGTTCGGTGTGGATCTTCTTCTGATCAATCTTGGCGGCGGGATCACCGATCTCCAAGAGCAGGTTTCCAACTTTCTCAATGAGGTTTGAAGGAGTAAGGCCGCTCTCTTCCGGGAATCCATCGCCTTGAGGAAAGAACTTACCCCAGACCTTTGGCATGCTGGAGATCTTTCCATCCTGGACTAGGTCGTCCAAGATGGTTTTGACCTGGTTTTCTATCGCTGGACTCTTCTCTTCGACAACAACAATATTCTCGACTTTCTTTGATAACTCGCCAACGATGTTGGGCTCAAGAGGATAGGTTACTGCAGGTTTCAGAATCGGGAATTGCTCGTCTAGTCCGAGCTCCCAGAGAGCCTGTTCCAGATAACTGTAGGATATGCCAGCTGCGATGAAGCCGATCCGATGCTTGCGACCATCGTCGTAGAGTATCTTGTCGAGCTTGTGATCGCGAACATATTCGTGGACTTTCGGGAATCTGTCTCTGACAATTTCCTTCTCGAGGTCCCATGTGTTAGGGGGTATGCTGACTCTTCTTTTGATGTCAACTTTTGAGATGTCAAGAGTAATTGGATTCTTGAAGGTAATCTCTGAAGGCTGGTTTTCCGAAAGAACGACGCTACCTCCACCTTCGGCCAGATAAGTTGTAATGAGATAGCCTACGACAAGGTTGGAGTATTGAGAAAGCCTGAGCCCTTCTCCGATCCAGTCCTTGACCTCTTGCGGAGTGCTCGGTTCGATAATAGCCATCTTGAGATGCTCCATCAGCTGGCGGCTATCACCCGCAACCTGAGTGCTGGAAGCGTGCGGATCGTCGCCACAGACGACAAGGGCACCGCCCCTCTTCCCGCTCAAGCCGAGCTTGTCAGCGTAGTTGATGATGTTGATAGGGTCTGCGGCAACGTTGAGCCCGACGCTCTTCATCACAGCAACAGCATTAACGCCGACGTCTAACGCGCCGTTGAGTGCGGCAGCGCCTTGGGACTCGTCGTTCGTCATCTCAGCCCATAATCCGCATTCTCTGAGAATCTCAGCGTTCTCTTCTAGAATCGTGAAAACTTCTGCGACGGGCGAGCCAGGGTAGCCGGCCATTAAGCCGACTTTGCTCTCAAGCGCTCCCTTTACTATCAGCTCGTTTCCGTTGAAAGCGTCGATACCGGATCCTTGGACAAAGCGTTTGTCCGACATTACATCACGTGGGAATCCGTACAGTATCTTCTTGTCGGGCTGTAGATAAGCCCGTTGTTCGGTTTATGGACGGATAACCTGACAATCGTTCGATTATCCCTCTCTTGAGAGTTAGAACGTCTATGGTGTCGAAGGACGAATTTTTCGCGTCGCCCCTTATGTTGCGCTCGAACCTTGAGGAGTGTTCGAGTAGGAAAAACCCTACAAGTAGCCCGGACCAGACCGGATGCTTGTCTGAAAAAGGGGTCTTAAATTGAGAAGGTTCGTTCTTCTTGCCATCTTTCTCGTCGCAATAATATGCTTCAACTCAGTTTCTGCTATTCACGCAGCTTCTAGTGCTGTCATTCCAACAGAGGGGGGAACGTGGACAAAACCGACCGTCACCATTTTGATCACGCCTCAACCAAACGAGCCATGGTTCAAGACCTCATACACATTCGATGCGAGCCATGCAATCAGTCGTTGGTCCGAATCCATCATCACATACACAGATGCTTACGGTTCGAATTATCTTCGCAAACTGAACTTCGTTACCTGCGTTTCCGGCGTCAACGACACCTTGTGCGGAAGTCCTGACGTTCAAGTCCAGTTTATCGAATCGTTCGGATCACAATCATCGGGGCTAGGTCTTACCAGGATTGGGATCCAAAGCTCGAAAACATTTCAAGCGCCAACAACTACCACGTTAGCAGCGTATGATCCGACCAATACAACCCAGCTATCGGACGTGGACATGGTTAACATTGCCAGTCACGAGTTTGGTCACGCGCTAGGTCTTGGCCATGCGACCGTATCTGTAACCGATGACGGGACCTTCGAGCTAATGTTCGTGTCGTATGGACAGGCTGTGGGAAACTATAGAAATTCGCTTGAGGCTCCCTCAACCCTGGATATGTTCGCTTTATCGTATGTCTATGATTGGCTGGCAACATCTTCAATGCTCAGCGGCACGGGACATCCAATGACGTTTCTCTCACTGCCATCAGGAACTGCTTATGGATCGGTATATCCGTACGAGGAGCAGATACAGATGCTGCAAAACTCGATCAACCAGTTGAAGCTTGAGATCATAATTTTGGCAGTTGTTGCGGCTCTTCTGCTTGCCTTAGTCTTGGTGTTCGGAATCCTCTTGTCGCGGAGGAAACCTGTTCAATCCCCGACCTATTCTGGGTCGGCGGGAACTCCCGCAACTAGCCCCAGCGTTAATTTGGCCGTGGTTCTAGAGTGATAGTATGGAATTTGACAGATTTAGCATAGCATTGTTGGTGTTACGTCCGGATCGTGAGCCTCTCGATCACGAGGCGGAGGCCGCGTTGCAGGATGCTCACATGGCACACGTCGCTGATCTTCATGAAGCGGGCTACTTGCTCGCCGCGGGTCCGCTTCTGGGAGGATCGGAAGAGCCGTTTCGTGGGCTGACCATCATGAACGTTGAGCCTGAAAAGGCTCGGTTGTTAAAGGAGCAGGATCCTGCGGTCCGAGCGGGACGCTTCTCGGTCAAAGTATTACCGTGGATGGTGCCACGAGGCGCGATACACTTTTCTCGCACTCGCTTCCCACGCTCGATAGCGGAAGCCACTGCGGACTGACCATAGAGACCGACTTTTTTGGATAGACGCGGGTTCATGCCGATCTACGTTGCGATGCTGCGAGGAATCAATGTAGGTGGGGCGAAAATTGTCAAGATGGAAAACCTCCGCGCCTTATTCGAGGCGTTGGGGTTCAGCCGGGTTAGAAGTTATGTTCAGAGTGGAAACGTCATCTTCGAAACCTCGAGAGTCAACTCAACCAGGTTGTCCAGGGCAATTGGAAAAAGAATTCTGAGCGATTATGGTTTCTCGGTTCCGCTTATTCTGAGAACTTCAGGCGAGATAAATAAAATCGTTAGCGACAACCCATTCTTGAAGGAGAGTGGGATCGATCGTTCCAAGCTGCATGTTACATTCTTGTCCGAGCTACCTGCAAAAGCCGCTATGGGTAAGCTTGATGCGTTGAAGGGGGACGTTGATCAATTCAGGATTAAGAACCGGGAGATCTATCTCTATTGTCCCAGCGGATATGGGAGGACTAAGCTTTCGAATTCCTCTTTTGAAAGGCTGCTATCGGTTGAAGCGACCACCAGGAATTGGAGGACGGTGAAGATGCTAGCAGGAATGTCGTCCGAATAAGGCTGAGCTAGAAAGTATCTGAGAAAGCCACGATTTTTTCTGTTGGAGTTGCCCATTCTCAGCCCTGACTCCGAATCTAAGCCCACCATTTCTAGAACATGATCTTCCACGCTGATCCCAAGGGGAAAACACGGGCATCAGAAAACACGAGACAAGCCGATAACACGCCCGTCTAAAGGAAACAAGCCTGAATCTGGCTCAGATGGAAAGAGTGTCCGGAAAAGAAATTCGTATAACTTTTGGAGGATCCCCGTGCGCCAGAGCGGTTCCTCCAGTCGTCCTAACGATTTGCTTTGTTTTTGGGGGCGGTGTCCCGGCTGTAACCCACCTTCTGTTTTAAGCAGCATCTGTCTAATCGGGGAACCCGCGCCTCCAGCGGAGGATCACAGGCGTCTACTGCCCCTTTCACACCGTTGCAGGGACCCGTTTCATCCTTGATCCGGCATCTTCAACGTTCCCCGGGAGAGGACGCATCATCGTCATCTATCGACCGGGCAAGGTCTCGTTTCTGCGCCCCCGCACAGGCTCTCACCTGGCACCTCTTACGATCACAACGGTCTCCGCTATGTGGGTGGAGTTTCCTCAAGACCACGACCATGGTCCTGTAACTGCTCACCGGCTCGCCGCCTATCCCAACGATATTACGAGGAAGTGCTGTGCAGAAGGCTTCTAGACATGATATCGCTCCGAACGTGGACCCCACATGGGCCCAACACCTTGTGCGATTGGGGATCGCGGGCTGAACGTCTCGACCGAAGTCTTGACGCGTACACCCCGATTCCATCAACCCCATCTTCTATGGGAGCACTCGTCACAGTCCCACAAC
>VBBT01000057.1 GCA_005881695.1 Candidatus Bathyarchaeota archaeon
CTTGTCGCCGCAAGGATTGAGTGGATTGCGACTCTCTCACCGCCACCCTTAACGCTCAAACGCGGGTGTACCAGAAGTATCTTCATGGACAAACCGTAGTGAGCTGAGGTCTAATCGAGGCGCTTGTTAGCTGTTCTTAGACCTCCACATCTCAACCGTAAGCTTCAGTCCTTCCAGAAGACTGTGAGACGGCTTCCAATTTAGTTCCTTTGATATTTTCGTATTGTCGAGCACTAGATATTGAGGGTCTTGCGATTTTGGCCGCTGAGGGTAACCGGGCGGATAGGACCCGAAGACGATCTTCCCTTTGAACCCTGTCATTGCCGTCAACGTCTTCGCCAACTCAGAGTTTGTAACTGGGTTTCCTGGTGATACATTGTAGACTTGGCCTATCGCTTTGGGTGATTTGGCTGCCAGGATGTAGGCGCTGACGTGGTCTTCTGCAAACATATAATCTCGGATAGACTCTGGAGCGCCGACATAGCAGGTTTCTCCGGCGAGCATTTTGGATATGAGGTATTCAGTGTAGAACCCTCCTTCGCCAGTTCTTCCGTAGCTGTTGATCGGCCGAAGCACAGTCCCCTTCAGATGGTACACGCGATTAGCCATCTGAACATACTGGTCAGCGGCAGATTTCGTGACTGCGTATGGAGAAGCGGGATTCAGGATTGCATCTTCTCCGATTGGCTTGTTGCCATCTTGCCACCCATATACCTCGGCCGTAGAGGCGGCTATCAGTCGTGCGTTAGGCGCTTCTCCTAAAATTGCGTGAACTAGGTTCACGGTTCCCTCGAAGTTCGTTGCGATGTATGGATAGGGATCGTCAAAGGACAGCCTGACGGGAGTGAGAGCTCCTAGATGAAAGATTATCTCTGGCTCGGAGGCATCCACTGCCGACAGGATGGAATGGAACGTTCCGAGATCTCCTTCTATGAGATGCACTTGGGAAATTACTTCTCTGATCCTGCTCAGTTCTCTTTCAGATGAATGCCTGACCAGACCGTGAACGTTGTAGCCATCCCTAACTAGGCGAGAGGCTAACCTCGAACCTATGAATCCAGTTATTCCTGTTAAGAGTACATTCATCTGGTCTTCCTTTCCTTCAACGCTTGATCAGCATCTTCAAGTTCTCTTAACGAGTTTACGGTGATGAAAGAGCCATTGTGCTTGAAGGCTTTTAGCTTATTCATTTGTGCCAACCTTGGAAAAGTTGTTCTTTCAACATCCCCTCTTCTAGGCAAGTACATTAGCACTTTCCGGTCGAAAACGTATATTCCCATAGAACAGAAGACTTCATGAAGAAGCGGTTTTTCCACAAAACCTTTACAGAATCCTTTTTGGTCAATTTCGACGAGGCCGAAAGGCAGCCTTGGATGTACGACTGCGATTGATGCCAAGGACCCAGCCTCCCGATGGTTGTTGTAGATTGCGTCTAGCCTGAGATTTGTTATTTGGTCTCCATTGAGCGCAAAAAACGACGGGGAATCCACATAGCGGGAAATGGCAAGGCGAAATCCCTCGCTTGTTCCGCCTTTCACCGTGTGTACGCTATATCGGATATCTACTCCAAATTTTCCTCCGCCTCCAAAGTACCGCATTATCTTTTCTTTTAGATAGGCGACTCCTATGACCAGGTCGGTGACTCTGTTTTGCTGAAGCCATTCGACCACCCACTCGAGGAGAGGTTTCCCACCGACTTTAACGAGTCCCTTCGGAATATCATACGTAATGGGTCTCAGTCGGAGGCCTTCCCCGCCTGAGAGAATTACTGCTGTCTTAGGACCTCTCATTCGATTCACTCGCGGGTTTGCGTTTCAACCTGAGCAGAAAGCTCATAATCGGTAGCTGGCATCCGCCCGGCTTGTCTGAATAAGTAAGGTTTCTGTCATATAGATTATCCAAATGCCTCCCCCTTTCAAATATTCCACTTCCGTGTAACTCAAGAAGCGCTTGCCGAGGTCCTCAACCATTCGATTGTCGGAGGTAATCCTTCAGCAAGCCGATACCGAGGGCGAAAGCGAATCTTCGTCCGGGCTGCTGAAATGTTGGCTTGGCTATGTTTGACCTCTCCTACGCGAGGTGGAGCATGGATGGGTCGAAGATTTTTCAGATCGAAAAATTGGAGCACCTGTAGTGCAAGAGACATGATGCTAGTTGCCCTCCCGGTTCCGATGTTCATTATCATTCCACCACGAACGCGATGGGTCAGCGAAGCGACGGTTGCTCTTATCACGTCGTCTACGAACACGAAGTCTCTGGTTTGTCTGCCATCACCGAAAATTACTGGAGGTTTCCCACGTAGGGCTTCCTTGACAAAACGCGTAATGACTCCAGCATAGCGGTTTGATTGTCCAGGGCCATAGACGTTGAAGTACCTGAGAATGACAGTAGGGATGCCGTACAAACTCGCGTAGACCTTACAATAGTACTCGGACGCAAGCTTAGAGGAGGCGTAAGGTGAGGTCGGTGCCGGGGTATCAGCCTCTCGGCAACTCGATCTATTGTCCCCGTAGATCGCTGCTGTGGACGCAAATAGGAATCGCTCACTATCAATCTTCCGCGCGAGATCCAGCATTCGACATGTGGCTTCTATGTTTGCTCGGACAGTTAGTAGCGGTCGCTGGACCGACTCCTGAACCGAAGTGTTGGCTGCAAGATGCACGATTCTCGCGCCTGGTTTGCCTCGCCAACGTGAATCAGCGGTGTTCATATCAGCATGGTGATACACCAATCTGCTGGAGCTGGGAAAATCTCTAGGCCTGAGGACCCTGTCTAAGGCCTCGACTTCAAACCCCTTGTGGAGAAGTTCACGCACCAAGTGCTTTCCAATGAATCCCCCGCCGCCAGTGACAAGAGCCAATTTTGAGCCCGAGTCTTCTCCCCCTTTTTTCAATGGGCTATCTCCTCATTCAACAGGTTTGGCTTTGTGAGGTAATCGGGATAATTTTCCTTGGGAATGTCAAAGGATCTTTGAGAGGGCAGTTCCCATGATCTCTCCGATGGATTGATCATCGGCCATGCTTGTCGGCGTCGAAGTTGGTCTTGATATAACCGTAGAAAACGAATGGGCGTATCCGCACAATCGAGTGAAGTAGAGTACGTAACGGGGAGACCCCGAGTTGTTTACGGGCTTCACCTGCCCTGATCTGGTAGAACACGGACCGCATAAGGCTCATCTTGCGGAGATGCAGCGCGACGAGGCTGGTGTCCATCTTCACCCTCTCTCCTTGTTGCTTGAGTCTAATGTCGAGGTCAGTGTCAGGAGCTATCACGTCGCGAAACCCTCCAGCTTCCTCAAGCGCTCTCATCGAGATGCTCCTAGCGCCTCCGCGGGGTTCTCGACCCAGCGGCGTAAACAAATAGCTTCGTTCCCATAGAGAAACGAGCTGGTTCATCAATCCCTGGCTCGGATCAGTTCGAACTAGGGCGGATACAGACGCCCACTCCGGGCAAGAAGCAGAGGTTTTCTCCAAGAACCGCGGGGGCACGAGTATGTCTGCGTCGACAATAGCCAGAGCCTCACCTACGGCGTTTTTTCTTCCAATTTCCAAATTCTCCGCATAGCTGTTTTTCCATAGTAATTTTCGTTTCTCTATGATAATCGAATTCCTTGGAAGTATGTTCTTTGACATTGCCACGGTCTTGTCGGTGCATCTGTCCGCAACAAGAATGATTTGTGCGGGTGGAATCGATTGTAGCAGAATTCCCTCGAGCGACTTTCGGATGTAAGATTCCTCGTTATGGGCGCAAATCAATACCGTCACGTTGACGGGCAAAAGGAACTACTCGATGTTCACCGCGAGCAAATAGACTGTGGAGGCAACAACGAAGAAGAAGGCAAGGGGAACGTACCAAAGCAGGAGACCTCCCGTTACCAATACTAGGAGCGCTCCCAGATCCGCTTTGTCCTTTCGCCTTGACAAATCTATGCTCCATATTCCTAAAGAATAGAGGCTCACGGCTAGAACACCAAGTACTGCTGCAACGTTGAAGAAGAGTACTGGAAAAATTGAGCCGCCAATGGGCTTGTCGTTGGAGATGGTGGGAGCTATGTTAATGATCGGTCCAAGCAGGAACCGGAGACCGTAGACCTCGCCAAGTCCGAAAACAACCCAAGCCAAGGGAAGAAGAGAGACGCGTTTTTTCAACTGTTTTCTCGAACTGTTCGCAGACCGATATTTCATATAAACATTAGGCCGAGCAGTGTCTCGAACAATGAATGAATCCCAAAGGCTTGTCCTTTTGAAGTCGGTAACTGTTCTCGAAAGGACGGGCCTAGTTGATGTTCTGCAGTAACAAAGGGATAATTAGCAGTCTGGACGGGAGCGGACGATTGGAAACAGATGAGCGAAGACCTTCCTCAAACGAAATATGTTGTGGAAGTCACTGTTCCAGAGAAGAACACGCCAACGCCGAAGCAATATATTCAGGATCTGAAGGGTGTGGTTGGCGGTAAACAGTTAGCTAGAATGAAGAAGGAAGCAGTCAACTGCCCGGTCCTTTCGAAGACTGTTTCCTTCGCACAGTGCTTCGCCTGTCCCAACTTTATTCGGAGAGTAAAGGGGAAGGTAGACTGCAGAGGTTTTCCTTTGCCCACATCCGCCTAAGAGCTGACGATCATAAGGGCAAAGGTGTCCTCGCGGATTGAACGACGAAGCCCAGAAACTGATGGAAGAACTCGGTTTCTCTCGGGAGGGATGTTCAATCTATTTCTCTCTCCTAGAAAAGCCATCAGGTGAGACTATTGAGCAGGTGCTGGCGCGTTCAAGCTTCTCATCGCGGGACGCTGAGAAGGCTGTGAAAGAGCTTGTTGAGAAGGGGATTGTTCGGGTCAGCAGCAACAAGCTCGAAGCGTCAGAACCCAAGCAGTTCGTGGCCAGAATACAGGATATGAAACGGACGGAGATGTCCAGGGATCTTGACGCCCTCAATGCCAAGAGTACTCGATTGTTGTCCCTGCTAGAGCCGCAGTATTGGGAGTTGCGGCTCGGGGTCAAGCCGGAGGACCTTCTGGAACCCTTGCCGACGCTTGAAGAGATGGAGGTTCGGACGGTAAAGGTGATTGCTAACGCGTCAAGAAACGTTTCGATCTCAGCAGAGACTTTTAGCTGGTTTGGCAAGGTCAAGGAAGAGATCTATCGAGCGATTGAAAGGGGCGTAAAGTTCCGGCTGCTCATGACTGCCAAGGATTCTGAGGCGGTTTCGCGAGCCCGAGAGGCCAAGGGGTTGGGAATACAAGTTCGACAACCCAAGGAAGACTGGTATCCTGTAAGGGGGACGCTGTCAGACGAGAAGGAGCTCGTGTTCCTCATATGGGCCACAAACGAGAAAAATGGCCGACGGCCCAAGTTCTTCCGGCCACACTTCACCAAGAACAACGGGATGATCCGGGTATTCGCCGACGCGTTTGACAAACGCTGGTCGGACGCAAGCCCAATCTAGAAAGCGCTGACGGGTTCACTGGTCGCGCACTTTTCTGAACGACCGTCCGGACTTCGGAAATGCG
>VBBT01000102.1 GCA_005881695.1 Candidatus Bathyarchaeota archaeon
GAGTTGAAGCATCGGTATTCCTAGCCTTATAATGCGAGGCTTTACTACAATCTCCAAAGTCTTAGGAAAGTTCGCGGATGAGCAAGATCAAAGTAGCCCTTGCAGGCGTTGGGAATTGCGCCAGTGCGCTGATACAAGGAATTCAATACTACAGAAAAAACCCGCCTAAAGAAGACAACTTCACTACGGGTCTGATGCATCCCAAGTTCGGGGACTACAAAGTAGAGGACATTACCTTCGTAGCCGCCTTCGAGGTTAACCGTAAAAAAATCGGAAGCGATCTTAGCAAGGTAATATTCACCGAGCCAAACTGTGCACCCAAAATTAGCGATGTCCCCGACATGGGCGTCACCGTCAAAGCAGGCCCGATTCTCGATGGGGTCGCTCCTCACATGCGGGAGCCGTTTCACGTTTACAACACGAACAGGACCAAACCTGTCGACGTGGCAGCCGAGCTGAAGGACTCTGGGGCAGAGATTCTCGTCAACTATCTGCCAGTTGGAAGTGAAAAGGGGGCAAGATTCTATGCGCAGCAAGCTTTGGACGCGGGCTGTGGTTTTGTAAACTGCATCCCTGAATTCATCGCTTCAAATGATGCATGGGCGAAGAAGTTCGAAGACAGCAAACTACCGATCGCCGGGGACGATATCAAGAGTCAGGTCGGAGCGACAATCGTTCACAGGGCGCTCGTGGACCTTTTCCTAAAGCGCGGCGTTAGAGTGGATGAGAGTTATCAGCTCAACCTTGGTGGCGACACCGATTTTCTCAACATGACGGTGGAGGAGAGGCTTCATTCAAAACGTATCAGCAAGACAACAGCAGTTGCAAGTCTCATACCGTACGACGTTCCGACAAGAATAGGCCCGTCAGACTATGTTCCCTCTCTCAAGAACAAGAAGATCTGCTACATCTACATCAAAGGAAGAAAGTGGGGAAATATTCCTCTCCAGATCGATCTCAAACTCTCTGTTGAGGACTCGCCCAACAGCGCCGGAGTTGTTGCAGATGTAATTCGTGCGGTCAAAATGGGCCTTGACCGTGGAGTCGGAGGTGCACTCACCAGCATCTCCTCCTATTGTTTCAAGTATCCCCCGATCAAGATTCCTGACGGTCAGGCATCTCAGTGGGTTGAAGAGTACATTCAGGGAAAGAGAGAGCACTAAGCCGAGACTTTGCGCGTCTTCCGTACCGCGGGAGCCTCTAGAGATTCTCTCCAGTTATGATTCAATCGGCCTCTACCTTTCCATTCCTCATAATGCTCCATTACCCCTGTGAACAGGAGCGGAAGCCCGATAGTGGCGTCAATATGCACGGTGCACTGTTCAGCCTTAGGATCAAGCTTCCCCCACGACTGGCTCTCAGGGAGCTCGCAGCCGGACAGACCCCCAAACTTCGGGTCATCTGTCGTCACTTGGATCGCGTAGCTGTGCGGAGGAACCGGCATCCCAGCAATCTCTGCCATCGGGATGACCTGCTGGATGTAGTTCTTCGGGGTCCCGCCTCCGATGAAAATAACTCCAGATTTTTGCCAACGCCTCTTGAGGCTCATAATCTCTAGATTGTCCAGCATGGGATCGTAGATCATTGGGGGCCGACCCTGGTCGAGTTGCTCATTCCTATACACCGTTAATGCCATCCCAATTGAGCTATCGGCGAGTGCCGGGCAGAAGATGGGAAGGTGTTCCCTCGCGGCAGTGGCAAGAATGCCGTACTCGTCGTTGATTCGTTGTCCCATGAGCTGGAAGAACTCTCTGCTAGAGTAGCCACGGGGCTCAAGGCTTTCCGAGAATTTCTCGACAAACTCGTCAGCCTTCGTGAACATCACATCATCCGCATAGGTGTCGTACACCCTGTCTATTCTCATACTCCTAAGGGTCGGGTCGTCAATATGATGATGAGCCATGTAGTGGCGCCCCCCAAGCGACTCGTAGAGGTCGTGGCTAAGGTTAGCACCGGTTGAGACGAGAACATCTATCGCATGGAAGGCGATGAGGTCCCGGAGAAGTCGCCTCATTCCACCAGCAATCATAGCGCCTGAAAGACCAAAGAAAATTATCGGACGATCGGGGTCGCTCAACATGTGAAGCCATATCTTGTAACACCTGCCAAGCATTCGGCTCTGAAATGACGTAGTGTTGAACGCTTCCAGAGCCTCACTTACAGTGTGAACCTTTGCTACGTCAAAATGTTGCACGGGATGCTTGAACGCATCGCCGCGTGGCGCGAACTGAATACGAGAGGACGAAGCTGACGCGGATATTTTTTCGTGAGAGTTAGAATTCTTGTTGGACTTCATTTTATCCTTCTAACTTAACAGTTCTACGGGCTTTCCGTTTCTATTAAAATGTTCCACAACTAGCGACGCGAGTCACTCGGACGATTGAAAAAATTTCTCAGAGCTTCTTGTCAGAAGATCCGCGACGGGGTTTTGATATTGAGCATCGCCGGGAGGGAAATCCCTAGCCATCAATGTCTAGTATCGGCGTCTGTGTCGTTGGAATCTCGGCGGACGGTGGGTAGGACGTCTCCCGCGACCTCGCTGGTGTCTCTCTCCACCTCTCCTCGGACCGTAGGGACGAGGTGGCAGGAAAAGCGTCGGGTACGATCTTCGACCAGGGGACGTCAATCTAATCATCTCTTGAATGTTTGAGGAAGTTGTCCGTCTTATTCTCTCAAAGATGGATTCATCGCTTCGGGTTACGAGGGAGACTGCGATTCCGGCAACTCCAGCTCGAGCGGTTCTGCCGATTCTATGGAAGTAGGTGAGGGGTTCTTCCGGTAGGTCGAAGTTAATCACGTGGCTTACGTTCGTAATGTCGAGGCCCCTTGCCGCCACGTCCGTAGCGACAAGGACCGCGATTGATCCGTCGCGAAAAGCCTGCATTGCCCTATCTCTTTGACCCTGGGAAAGATCTCCATGAATCGCTAATGCATTGTAGCCCTCGACTCTTAGGGCTTGGGCAAGTCGACCGGCCCTGATCTTGGTCGAACAGAATATCAGCCCTCTGGTTACCTTCTCGGCTTCTAGAAGCGAGCATAAAGCCGGGAATTTTTCATTCTCTTCAGCCCATGCATATTTCTGGGATACGGATTCAACAGCAATCTCGTCGCTATCAACAAAAATTCTCAGGGGATTCTTCATGTAGTGATGGGCAAGCCTTATGATCTCGTCAGGCATGGTTGCTGAGAACAGGGTTGTTTGCCGGGGACCCGGGACTCTTTCGAGTATCAACCTCACATCATCGATGAAACCCATGTCCAACATTCTATCCGCTTCGTCCAGCACCACAAATCGGACCCGGTCTAGGTCCACTGTCCTTCTCTCCAGATGGTCGAGGAGTCTGCCTGGAGTAGCGACGATGACTTTCGTTGTGGGCCTTTCTAGTTTGTTGAGCTGAACCCCTATGCTCTGGCCACCGTAGATTGGGACAGTTCTTATTGGGAGGTGGCGTGCGAGGCGCTCGAATTCTCCCGCAACCTGGACTGCCAGTTCGCGGGTTGGGACTAGCACGAGCGCTTGGAGCCCACGAACGTGGTTGTCAATCCTCTGGAGTATCGGAAGGGCATATGCAAGGGTCTTTCCTGACCCAGTGTGTGCCTGCCCTATGATGTCTCTTCCTTGGAGAATAGGAGCGATAGCTTCAGCTTGAATTGGGAACATTTCATCGAAGCCCATATCCTTGATTCCCTGAAGAAGCCGGGGTTGGAAACCTAGGGCTTCGAACTGATGAGCCAACTATTGTTCTAACAGTAAGTCCGGCCGCCCCATAAAGACCTTCCAGTCCCGAGACTCCGGATCAGAACGGAGAGGAAAACTTGCTTCCATTTACCTAGGGTCTTTTGGTTCTTTTCCAGAGCCTAGAAGCGTCATCGGCGAGTCCCTCGTGGCGATGCTCCCAAGCTTGGTGCTTGGGCATATGATCTTCGCAAAAGGTCTTGCCGCAATACTCACACTTTTTGTTCTGTTGTGTTACACGTCCGCATTCGGCGCATTTTTCCAAGCGTCAAACCAGCGTTGAATAGAGGTACACTAGAGAGAGTTGCGTGAGAGGTTTAAGCTTGAGCCTGGACAGGGGTGCAACTCTTGATTGTGATTCCACTTCAGGATCAGCTCCTGCAAGAGTTTCGCACGATCATTGGTGAGGTTCAGCTTGAACACTCTAACGCGTCCGTAGTCTCTTTCTTCCACGATCCCTACCTTTGATAGATCGTCTAGATGCCGCTCCGCAGCGCTGTAGCTTTGCTCAGTCCTCCTTGCAATCTCTGTCAGGTGCATTTGTTCGACTTCTGAGAGGAGAGTTAGTATTCGTATTCTTCCGCTGCTTGAGAGGACTCTATCTAATGGCGGGATCCCATCTCCGGCCAAGGCTAGGCTCTGATGGAGAGAGTTGATTCAAGCCATCGGCGGATGGCGGAGGCAGGGGCCGAGGATATTCCAAGCAGGGTTGTCTTTCCTCTGAAGCCGGTGGTGGAAAGCTGGGTGGAGAGGATGCCTGTAGCGTTCAGGTTCTGGACGTACTTCCAGACTTGTGTGTGAGCCCGGTACGTTTCTTTGTGTTCCTCGCAAGCCATCCGGTAAGCTATCTCCACATCGCCCATCGTAGCGTACGTCGAATTGTTTCTCTCCAAGACCCGAGCGAGGGCTAGGAGTATTAGTTTCTCGTGGAGATTGAGGTGCTGGGAGTATTCTGTGCGGAGAACAGGGTATACGCTGTTCGCGGCAGCTCTGATATGATCAGGCTTCACCTCCCTCGCACCTTCCGTGTCCGCGTACTTTCCACCTCTCCATAGTAGCTCGATGGCGTAGCGAGCATCGCCCCCCGGCGTGGCCATGTCAGCAACGAAGTTCAGAACCTCTTCGGGGACGGTTGCTTCTTTGAATGCGAGTTCTGATCTTTCTCTCAGAATATTTTCCAGCTGTGGGGTGGTGTAGTGGTCTAGGCGGATGACGTTTCGCTGGAGAGTGCTCTGGGTACTCCTGTCGAGATCTTCGAGGTTCCTTATCTCCCGCAGAATTATGATGAGAGATAATCTCACAGGGCGGCCAGGGCGCTCCTCCTGGATACGAGTAAGATTGTAGAGGCTGGTGGACCCTTCTGCTTTGATGAGCGAGTCCGCCTCATCGAGGGTGAGGATGATGTGAAGTTTCTTGTCCTCCAGCTGGTCTAGGAGGATGTGCAGTAATTCCTCGCTGGAGAAGCCTCGCTGGGGGAATTGGGGCGTGAAGGTCTGGAGGACTCGTTTGAGGATCATGAAAAGGCTGCCCCGGTACTCGCGGCAGTTGACGTGGATGTAGGCGAGGTTGAGCTTCAGGGTCTTGGCGGTGCGCTGGATATCCATGCCGAACCGTTGCGTAAGGACTGTTTTGCCGGTTCCGATGTCACCTGTTATGAGGACCTTGGGGCTGGTGGTTCCGGGCTTGTCGATGACTGACCGGAAGAGCT
>VBBT01000103.1 GCA_005881695.1 Candidatus Bathyarchaeota archaeon
GTCTTCAATCCCCCTAAGACGCTCGTGAAAGTGTAGCCTGGTCCGAGACGGAGAACATGATGGACAACGGGCTGTTTGTGCAGTTGGTAGACCGGGTCCGAAGGAAACGAGGAATTGAGCCAGAAAATTATCGGATTCCTGATCTTCCCATTGTACTGGACGAGTTGGCGGGCAAGAAGATGATTCGGCGGGTTATCGCGTGCATGGAGCCTCTCGTCAAACTCGAAACTCTGCCCAACTTGGACCATAGCAGTTCCTCTCCGAGCGTGCAACATTACTTGGGGTGATAGAACGCAAGCCGGGCACCGGGATAGCCAGTCTCTCAACTGCTTCTCGTAAGACTCCAAGGCGTTATCGAAAGAACTCATTGCTACTAGAATAGCGTCGCTTGATAATAGAGTTGTTGACCCTGTCATCAAACGTAAGTTTGCCTTTGGTGAGCAACCCGGGAACGATCAGTCCCGCGACTCTGGAGATTCTTTTTTTGGGTGGGCCATTATCTCAGAGCACCCCTTCTCCGCGTTTCCAATATGGCCGCGTAGGCCAGATCACAATAGAAAGGGTAAAACCTTAGGCGGTGTTCTTTTGGGAAATATTTCGCGAGGCCAAGCTTCGGCTGAGAGTTTGAATTCGTACCATTCTACCATAAAGACTCTGACGAGCTATGCGGTACTTTTTCTGGTCGCTCTTGATTTCGGGAGACTCGATGAGTTTTTTCATGCCACTTATGAGAAAGTCTCCACTGCCCAGAACGTTGACCGCGATCTCATCGGCCTCTGTCTGACTTTTTGTGGCAATGTAGGGTCGCACCATGGTTATCCCCGCAACGAACGGGATTAGCCCGGCCCCAGCGATACCGCTAACCCAAGAGTCTGGGAGGTTTGGAGTTTGGAGATTGGGAATAGCTGCGAAGAAGAACAGATTCCATCCTGCAAAGTAAAAGCTGAAGCTCGCTATGACCGATCTTAGGGCGTGGGACTGCTTCGTGTGGGCGAGTTCGTGTGCGATGATGGCATCCTGCTCTTCTTGGGTTAGAGCTTTCAGGAAATAGTCCGAGAACAAGACGGTGTGCCTTCGGATTCCTGTTGTTATAGCCCCAACCGCTCTTCTCTTCGCCATCAGTGTAGGGTCAGCGGCGTAGAGGTCGTGTTGGGGAACGCCCATTTTCATCGCCAACTCAATGGTTCTAGGATAGAGCGGGTCTTCGCGAGGAATGGGGGTGCTTCTTTGATGCCAAGATTTGCTGTCGCTCCAGAGTCTGAGGACGGTGCCGAAAACAAGCGGCGCATCAAGCGCTAGAGCCACCACATAGACGTCAGCGCTTCCCCAGCGCCAGAGAATGTACCCGCAGAGGCCGAAGGCTGCGAGCGGAACGGCGACTATGCCACAAAGAACCTGGTTTTTCAACCCAGCGAACTCTCAATCTCATGCATTGATAAGCTACGTCGAATCTATCAGGCTCGATTTCGGGCAGGTTTCTTTGCCGGGTCTTCCAAGTCGCGATGCAATGTTTACTGGTAAAATGGTGCGGGGGGATTTGAACTGCCAACGACGGACTGGCAGAAAAGTAGCAAGATTAACAAACCGACCAGCTTCCTCGGTCATCACCATGTCACCGCCAGTGCCCGGCTTTCTTGCAAGGCTTGGATAAGTTTTGATGTGACCGAATCATAGCGACCGGAAAAATTTGCAAGATGAAGTAGAAATGAAAGTGTCCGCCGGTGAATTGTTGCATTTCCTTATGAGGAGCCAAGACTAGCTTAACATCAGACTTGATCCGTGGGATTCTTTTCGACTACGGAAACACCCTCGTGCGTGTAAGAGATGGGGTGACCGTCCTCAGAGAGATTCTTGCCGTTCTTGGCCATGAAATAGACGACGGCGATGCCTCGAAGGGAATGGAAGCATTCGGACAACGTTGGCACGATTGCTACGCTGGATTTCCAAGAGGGAAGCGGTGGACGGAAGAGATAAGGATTGATTGCTACAAGGCTGCCCTGCAAGCGATCGGGTTCAGAAGGGACCTCGACACGCTTTCGGGAGAAATCGGTCAGCGATGGGCTTCCCACGAGCGGCAGGGACCCTATGAAGACGTGAAACCGACTTTGAGGATTCTAGATAAGATGGGGCTTAAGCTAGGCGTCCTAAGTCAGAACAGAATGACCGGGAGCCAGCTCAAAGAAGACCTCGAAACCCGCCTCATCGCAGGATACTTCTCAGCCGTCCTTACTTCGGAGGACATTGGATACGATAAGCCAGACCCAAGATTTTTTGAAATAGGGTCAGACATGATGAGGTTGAAGAATAGTGAATTATGGTATGTAGGCAATAGGTACCATGAAGATGTTGTCGGCGCTCGCAACGCCGGAATAACCCCTGTATTGGTCGAGAGGGGAAGAAGACACCGGTCGAGAGATTGTCTTGCAGTAGCCGGTTTACTCGCTCTCCCGCCAATGCTGAAAGAATGATCATTGTTTTTTCGCTTAGAAGCTTTCATCCACGGTTCGCCTTTTGAGAAAGGCCCATCCGAGTCGAAGATGTATCAAAGAAATTCCGACCAGTCAACGCCGACAAAACTGCGGCGCCAAAGCCTTGGCTATCTTGCGAAGCCGATGGACGCCCGAAGCGCATAATACTGAGCAAGTGCACTTCTTCAACAGAGCCCTATAATACTTGGTGAACATTTCCTGATTGAGCAAAACGCCGTCCCTAGGGACGGCTCTCAGTTCGCCGCGGTCCTTGCTACTGAGGAGTTCAGGGCCGAGCTCGAGCATCTCTTCCCGACAAGGGCAGGCCAGCGGGCCCTCGACGAAGTCCGTTTCCAGATGCTGAGATTCCACCGCAATCGCTGCGTCTTCGATGTCAGCATGAAGACCGATGGCGGGTGGCAGAGCGTCATCGCGAAGCTGTTCACGGTTGACCGGAGAGACGCCTTCGTCGCGATGCAGAGGATACACCAAGCTGGCTTTGGCCTAGGAGTGGAGTTCGCTGTCCCAAGACCAATTGCATATCTGCCCTCGATGAGGATTCTTCTCGAAGAGAAGGTCGAAGGGAGGCAGGTTAAGGGCATTTTACTTGCTGATGATCAGTCCGAGCAGGTCGAAGCCGTCCGAAGATGCGCGGCCTGGCTGGCCAGATTCCATACCAGGGCTCCAAGATTCGGCAATAAGGTCAAGCCCGAAGCTTTCCTCGAACACGTCCGCGAGTGGGCGAACATGGTCAGCGCGTTCGGAGGGTCCTTCGCCGCCAAGTGCGAATCGTTGATGAAGAAACTGGGAGCTGAGGTCCCTGTTGAAGGAACTTTCGAATATTGTCTCGGCCATGGTAGCTACATCCCCAGTCACGTCCTCTTGGGAAGTGGACGGACGGTGACAATCGACTTCGATGAGCTCGAACTTGTCGACCCCGCGCGCGACCTCGCTTGGTTCGTTATCTCTCTTGAACGGCTGGGGCTGAAGTATCAGAGAGCGTCGGACTACTACGAACGCCTGACCGGACCGTTCCTAGACACCTACTTCAAAGACGGCAGCAGGGACGCTCAGCGTTATTTTGCCTTCTACAAGGGAGCCGAATATCTTCACCGGGCGCGACACGACCTTTACAAGAGAATTCCTCCCGTACCGGAGTGGGCAGAGTTCATGCTGGACAAGGCGCTCCGCGAGTTGTGAGTGCGGGGGGGTGGGATTTGGGCCCGAGTTTACCGGTACTTATAAGTAGCTTGATTATGCTGAGGTTCGAATTCGCCCGGGGCGTGACGAAGCGTCGTTAGTGCTGAAGAACTCCGTAACTCCCTCATAGCGACATTTGGAAAGACATAATTTCTCGCCGTAGTCTGTATTGATGGCTGAAATGGAAGGAAGGCTCGTTGCGTCGGGATTAGTTGCGGAGGTCGTAGCGCTTTCATGGCCTCTTATTTCTTGGGTGTCTTACCAAACCTACGGGCGCGCTGGAGGAGAATTATTCAGTGCTTGGGGCGTATACATCATCCTGGCGCCCAGTCTGGCAGCGATGCTTCTCATCTTTGCCGGACTTGTTCGAAGGGGTACCATGAAACAGCTATGGGCAAACGTCTTCATGATTTCGAGTCTTCTACTGGGCCTCTACGGGGCCCTAGTACTCGCATCACTCAATGTGGGAGTAGGATACCCCATTACGGTTCTTGGGCTGTGCTTCGTGGTACTAAATCCCCTATCGTTGGTCTCAAGCTTCTTGGGATCTTGGAGCTGGCTGAACAAGACGGCCGGCTCTCTCCTACAACGTGACCACGAACCAGTTCGTAGCATCAACAATTACGAGGTTGCAGATTGTTCAAACTGACAATATGCTGGTGATACATACTGAAGACGGGCAGTCGCTGGTGACGGATAACGCGACTATCCAGAAGCTCTGGGTCAGACAGAGCAACGGTAATACCGGTTGGCTATCGGTTACACTCCTGAGGGCAGGAGACTATCTCTACCGGCCGCTGGACCGAGAATGGACCAGGGTGAACCAGATAGACTTCATACGCGGCTCCTTCACCATGTACGACATATACAACACCGCTCCCGGAAACTATATCGCCAACGGCTACCTCGACCCTACGAAGAGGTAGAGTAGGTCGGAAGAAGCCTGATCCGTCCTTGATGGGGTTATTTGGGGCGTCACTTTTTCTCTATTGAATATTGGGGATCGAATTCGAACCCGTGCATACTAGTATTCTGGTGCGGGGGGTGGGATTTGAACCCACGAACCCCTACGGGACAGGGTCCTGAGCCCTGCGCCTTTGACCTGTCTTGGCAACCCCCGCGCGAGCGAGAGACAGGAATCTGCTTTGATAAATGCTTGAGCTAATTTGCAGGTTTACAACTGAAAGGCCGAGGCCTATACCTTTCTTTCGAGAATCCAAGGCCTTACCCTGGCCACCGTCGCCATTTCTGCCAGATGCATAACTGAGGCAGCACAAGGGTTTCGTCTCAAGCGTGATACATGATCGAAAAGTAAGCATGCTTTTCTCGACCCCCCCGGGGTGGTCGATTTTCCCGCGCTCCGCCCTTCGTGAATGGAAGCAAAAAGTGCTTCTAAAAAGTGGGAGTTCTACACCTGTTAGGATGCGATATCCATTTGCTACTTTGTTCGCTCTAGGATGATCTCTATTGTGGAGACGTTCCGTGCATCCTGGCCCTCACCGACAACCTCCGTACCCAAGTGTACATTCTTGGCTAAGCCGCCTTGGAAGAAGCGGTTGTTCACCACTTCGGCCACGTCGACGGCAGTGCTGATGGCTCGTCCACGAGCCTTTAGGGTCAGCTTCTTGGCACCCGTGTTATAGTGCATCATTACAGCCGTAGCATAGGCCATGATCGGCTTCTTACCGATCAGTATAGTGTCCGCTGGGATATCAGTTCTGCGCATTTGGGTAGGAGCCCTCTCTGCCTTCTTTGGTTCTTCTGACATTCGTTCACCCCCGAGATATCGGTAGTACGCTGTACGCAAACGCCCCTGTGTGCTGACCTCCCTTATGAGCCTACCCTTTTTTCTCTCTCACAAAAGGTAGAATTGATCGCACTTTGCCAATGCTTAGACGTCCCTATCGAGATCGCTCGGAACCAGCCCAGTTTCCCGAATCAAAGCCCTCCCTAAGAGACGGTCATCTATCCACGAAAATGGCCCAAGAAAACCGGTCCTGTGAGAAGCCTTTCTCTGCGTTGCTTTCTTATGTGTCAATTGACCATCACGAGATGAAACCAATGGCAAAGACGAAGAACTGTGAGCTGTGTGACTCAGCCTTCGAGTGTAAGGGTCTCCTTGGCTGCTGGTGTCGCTCTATGGACATCTCGCGCGAACAGCTGGGTGAACTCTCCAAGCGGGCTTCCGACTGTATTTGTCCCAACTGTCTTGCTGGGTACAAAGATAGAGACTTACATTCTTGAGTCGATTTTGTCCCAAGTTGTACTGCTTGGTTTCTGCCAAGCGGGTTGAGTCTCAATCTTGCTATGACGAGAAAACATCAGTTGGAATGGAATCTGATCCTCCTTAACATTTGCTTAAGGCTCTGTAAACCACCAGCCCCCAGGAATGCAGCCCTTCGCCTGCTTGCTCGAGTTATCATATGATAAGGAGAAAAAAAGAAGAAAGGCTTGGGGTGAGGAGTTTCGGTTCTGTTCTTACATGCCGCCTTTCTTCTTCGACTTTTTCTTCTTAGCGTTCGTCGGCTTGTTCACCCGGCTCAATATTCACAATGGTCTTTGCTTAAGAAATCTCCTATTTTTTCGGAAATCAATTTTTCGCGACCGTATTTTTTTGGTATGGATCGGTTCAATGCCTAACCTAGACATCGCTGGCAGATTTTTCTTCCCCTAGATATTCTTGTGCTGTCCAGCATTTTTTCATCCTTTGAGGATGAACCGTCGGAGACGATCTTTCTGACGACTCGGCCGGTTTCCAGCTATTGATCACGGTCTTGCTCAATTGAGGCTTTCGTGCATCACGCTTGCTTCTTGTAAGAAGCTCGTTAAACCTGTTTAGAGTTCTGATAGTTCTTACTTAGAACACCGTGAATGAAAAACGGCTGCCCGGTCTACAAAAATCCAAAATCGGTACCGTTTGTTGTGGCTCCTATCTCTCCAGGATGAGACAGCCAGCTGCTGAATATTTCTCGGTTGCTCTCGAGATCGGCGCTTGCCGTTCGCCGTTACCTCGGAAAAAGGAGCGTTCTGCATATGGTCTGAGCGCCGAATAGCCGATTGAAACATGAAACACAAGCTCCTCCGCGGAAAGATTCGCCCATTTCGCGCCCTGATCTTGAATCTGGGAGGTTGCCGCAAGATCACCGCTAGATTCGTTGGGCTAGTCGCGTTTTTCGCTGAGCCTGTTAAGCCCAGATTGCGCCTGGAATAGCCTGTCTCGCGCGTTATCACCGTCGGACAGCGAGCCTTCTAGAAAAATAGGGGGTCTTAGCGACCGAGTCTCGCGTCGCATGAGTGCCCGAGGACGAGTGGCTTCTCGTTCAAGGACCTTTATGCAGGCTATGCCTGTTTGTCTAGTCTACGAATATTGTTTCCTTCGGGAACACTTCTATTCCACTGGTCGAGATCTTGTAGGGACGAGGTTGCATGTCGATCGCTGTCTCCCTCATCTTCTCAACCTGCATTACCCGGTTGTACGTCTTACCCACTTTCGCGTTGGACAGGATCATAACCCCGTGCGCCAAGTACTCTTCAAGCTGCACCGCCCGCTCCACCGTCGGTCCCATAGCCCGCAGCTCCGTTGTCATCAGACAGGTCGCACCGGTCTTTACGAGAGCGTCGACAAGATCCAGAATCGCAGTCCTCCGCTCAACCATCTCCGGGTACTGGAAGATCAACGAGGTCACGGGATCAACAACAATCCTCTTCGCGTTGATCAGCTCGGTATGAGTCTTGATCCCCTCGATAAGGCTC
>VBBT01000023.1 GCA_005881695.1 Candidatus Bathyarchaeota archaeon
AAGAACGAGGAGAAAGAGAGACCAACCGGCCTTACCACTCCTGCGGAAATCGCCTCGTCTTTCGACTCTTGCTTCACTTCTTGCTTAGGCATCGTAGTGTTCGGACGCCGGGTCAGCATCTTCCCCAATAAGCTTTACAATGACTTCCCGCAGAGTGTCGAGCAGATTTGAGCAGAGCGAAACTATACCTGTCAACCAGGGTTCCATTCACAGGGATATCGTCGACCTATGACAAGTCGCGTTTTGTCTTTTTCGGTGTTCCTTACGATAAGACCAGCACCTACAAGGCTGGATCAAAGTTTGCCCCCGGAGCCCTCCGAGATATATCGGCTAACATGGAGCTCTACAGTGTTAGGTCAGGCGTAGATCTAGAGAAAGTCCCGGTTCACGACCGGGGAGATGTTGACATTGTTGAGGACCTTGTCGAGACTCTAGGTAGGGTCAAGTCTGTTTGTTCTGAGCTGTTAGACGCAAAAAAGATTCCTATTATGGTTGGGGGCGAGCATTCCATAACCAAAGCAGCGGCTGATGCCCTGCCAGAGGACACCTGCCTGGTGAGCTTTGATGCTCATCTTGATCTGCGAGATGAATTTCTGGGAGAGAAACTCTCTCATGCAACCTTCATGCGCAGGGTCTCCGAGCGGCTTGGCTCGGATCACCTCATGGAAATCGGAATACGCGCCTTTTCCAAGCCTGAACTGGATTTCACGAGGAAATCGAGGGTCACGATCATTACTCCGCAGGACTTGAGGAAAGGGGGTCTTCAGAAGACAGCTCAGAGAATCAAAGGATTCCTGTCTCGGTTTTCGCACAGCTACATGACAGTGGATATTGATGTGCTGGATCCAGCATTTGCCCCAGGCGTCGGAAATCCTGAACCGGACGGGCTTTCGACCGATGAGCTTCTTACATTGGTTGATGCTACAATGGAAAAGAACACTGTCGGGTTCGATCTTGTCGAAGTATCTCCACAGCTAGATTCGGGCCAGACTGCCGCTGTCGGTGTAAAGGTCATATTCGAGGCTATTGCCGCTTTGTCAACGCGGAGCCATAAGACGTGAAACTGGACAACTATATCACAGCGTCCACCGCTCGAGTCAAAAGCGACAAGAACGTACCCAAAGCGAAGTTTGAAGCACTCAAAATCGTTGCCGAGAAAAAGCTCCTAGAGGCGCGAGCAGCACGCTCGAAGGCTAACCTAAACGGCGTTACAATCGAGTTCTACGGAAATAGTAAGCATCAGTACGATTTTTGGAAGCTAAATTGGAAGGAGGCCGCTGATTCTTCCCACCCCGACGCAAAGATGTACTCAGCTTACGGGATTGAGGGACATGAGCCTTCTGCCTACTACTGCCCGGAGACACACGAGTCAGTGTTCTTCAACACAGAGTACTACGGACAGTGCAAAAGCTGGGCCTTGGGCATGGCCGCTGCAATCATGGAGGAGAAGAGGAATACTCACTCCATACACGGGGCTTGCGTCGACGTCTCGGGCAAAGGAGTCATCATCGTTGCTCCGACAGGAACTGGCAAGACGACACAGGCCTTCAAGCTGATGGAGCTTCCCGGAGGGCGAATCGTTGGAGACGACTGGGTCTACATCGACCATAACGAAGGAGAGCAACTCGGCTACTTGGTCGGGAGGCAACCTGAGAAGAGCCTCTACATGCGAACGGAGACCCAGATGAGCAAACGCTGGCTGCGAAAGATCTTCGACGAAAGCAAGTGCGAAAACGTCACTGCGAAGAAAGAGAATTGCGAGTTCACCCAAGGCCCGACAGGTTGCAAACTGACAAGCGGCAAGTGCGTGTTCGATGAAGGCCTGCTCTGGTGTTACTACGCTTTCGGAAATAGTAGAGCACTGGTTCCACGTGAGAAGGTGTTTGGGCCGGCGAAGGTTACTGATCAGGCAAGAATCAGGCTACTAGTTCTCTTGCGGAGAGACGACAAAAGTCCTGCGGAAGTCCACTTGGATGCTGACGGGGCGATAAGGATCCTAAGGAAGGGGGAGTATATGGTGCGCCCTGGTGCAGGTCCGAAAGAGATGTGGGGAAAGCTTGCTGGTGAACCTTGGTACAATCCCTATTTGCTACTCTTGGACCATGCTCGCCAGGAACAGTTCTTTCGACGGATGATTTCCAAGTTCCACGTCAAATGTCTATTGCTAAACACGGGGGTCGAGAGCATAGAGGGGACTCACAAGCGGATTATTTCCATGCTCGAAGGCTCTTAGAGCTGGCCTGTGCCTGGCAAATGTTAAGACAGCCAACGTCAAGTTATGGCTCATGCCTGCGAAACGTCCAGGCGCTGGGGCAAAGAAACGAAAAGCGTACTATTACTATGCCGGAAAGGAAACCAAAGCAAAGAGGGTTGCGAAGAAAATGCCAAAGAAACCTCCGAAGAAGTCAAAACGGAAACCAAGAAAGAAGTAGACCTTTTAGCTCCGGGCGAAGCTGGGAAGACAGTGAGGATTAGTCACGGGGTCGAAGGAATCGACATCGATCCTTTCCAACGGTGTAGCGAGGCGACTTACTAGCCCGTTGAGAGTGTGGGGTAGTCTGATCAGTCTCATGCCTCCACCCGTGACCCATTCATCCATCAGGTATCCTTTGCGTACGAGGGAGCGGATCAATGCGAGGCGTTGTCTCCGTGTCCAGAGGAATGTCTCCTCATCTAGAGCGTGGACGTGATAACCTCTCCCCGAATAAACCATCCGAAGATCCGTGAAGGATCCGGACAGCTCGTCCATCAGCTCGAGTGCTTGTTCCTGGGCCAGTTGGAGTTCTAATCTGCAAAAGGACAATCCTTGGCCCCTCTTCATCTTGTCTTCAAGAGTGCCGTGGATTGGACACTCGAAATTCTCGGGATCAATGTCGAAAGCTAATTGTTGGCCAAATGACCTGCCCAATTCTTCAATCTTGCTTGACCCATGTTTGGCTTCCTCCCAGCTGGTGTATACGTTCCTGTCGTAGTATACGGATTCAGGCCTGAATTCCATACAATACTGGCGGAGATCCTGCAACCCTTCGTATTCGTCGATGAGAATCGTTCGGTCTCTATCCCTTCGATATTCAGCGGGGAAGATCTGGGTATGTCGTCCGATGACCACCGCGAAAACTATTGGATTCGTCCAGCCTCGAAACCACTGCCGCACGAGATTTGTCTTGAACTCCCGCTGGTAGAATTTGTACCTCTCTTGGAGTGATGCGGGACGCATTTGGTCCGGGAACCTGTATCGCGATCTCACGATCTACGCTGCTTCTGCCAAGGGATTCGCGGCGATCTTCTTCAATTGAGCCCGGTACATTTTAACGACTTCATCTGTAGTAGTGCAGTCTTCGGCTGACTTATCCTCGCGATATTTTCCAGTAAACCGTGGAAACCTTATTGCTAGACCTGCTCCCGGTCTGATCCTGTTCATTCCGCATGTGTGTATGGGACTCAGTGTGACTTCTGCTCCTACTATCTCTAGCACTAGTCCCGGAACGAACCATACGTCTGGCACAACCTTAGAATCCACCCTCGCGTGCGGGTGACTTATTCCATATTTCTCAAGTAGCTTGGGCAATTTGTTCAAGTCTTCGTCGGTAAATCCTGAACCGCATTTGCAGACCGTTCTGAATACGTCATCGCTCTTGTCATAGGCTGCGAGAAGCAAGGCGCCATAGGCTCCTCCTCTTCGTCCCCTGCCCGCGAACGCTCCCACAACGGCCAGATCAACGCTATCTTGCATTTCCGATTTGTATTCTCGCTTGTACTTGATCCAAGTCCATCCTCTTGCACCCGCCTTGTATGTCGAATCAGGGCCAATTGATTTTATCATTAATCCTTCGCACCCGTCCGCCACCGCCTGCTCCATGAATTCATCTAGCGCCTCCGGGCCGTTGCAGATTTTCTGCTGAGAAAGGTTGATCTTTTCATTCTTCCTAATCAGCTTTCGAAGCCGCTCGCGTCTTTCAAGATAAGGACGGTCAGTAAGGTCAATTGTGTCGGCGTAGAGGAGATCAAAGGGGAAGAAGGCAACCGGTATCTCCCCAATTGTTTTCTCAAGATCGTACTTTCTGCCTCGACGTTGCGAGATCAGCTGGAATGGGAGAAGTTCACCTGTAGAAGGGTCAACAGGGACTGCTTCGCCTTCAAGGATTACCGCCTCTTCCTCTATGTTCTTTTTCAATAGTTGACGAACGTCTGGGAATTGGTCAGTGATGTTCTCAAGACGTCGGGAGAAGAGCGTTACTTCCTTTGTGGAGACATGCGCTTGGACTCTCAATCCGTCGTACTTGTACTCGGCTGCACACTCGCCGTTCATCTTCACGAGGATCGCCCGGGCGTCGGAAAGCCGTTCGGCAAGCATTGGCCGGATAGGCCTGCCAACCGTAACCTTGAACGATTCAATTGCTTCGATTCCTCCCGTAGCGAGAGTTTTAGCAACATGACCGAGATCCGACGATCGATTGTAGGCACGTTCTAGCACCGGCCTCGATTCTTTTCCCCCTCCTATGGAAATCGCGAGCGCGTCAAGGATAGTCATGTCAGCTACTCCAAGCCGTAGCCGGCCAAGAGCCATTCGAGTGATATACCTCGCCTCAGTTGGAGAAGCCTTCCCCAAGAGACCAGTCAGATGTCTGAGCTTTGAGTCGATAGAGCCCTTGCCTGCCTCATGGGCTATCGTGTCGAAGACATTGTAGACTTCCTCTACCGTGAGGGCTTCCCTGTGAAAGGAGGCTTGGGTCTTGTCCTTGAGAAGAGACTCAGCAACAGTTCCTAGATCGCCCAACTTCTTGTAGCCTGCCATAATCTTCTCTTCGGTTTGTCCAGTGACTTTCGCGAGAGCACGAAAGAGGAGCTTCTCTGCTACTCCTAATTCAATCCCAAGAAAATCGGGATAGAGCTTTCCTTGAGTTAGGTAGACCACCTTATCGATAATCGAGCGTGGAGTAGCATCGATGAGTTCGACGAGGAGACGGGTTATCTCCAACCGTTTCGTGGTTGCCTCGATCTCGGTGTACGTCTCGACTATACGCGAATAGAGCAAGTTGAGGAAGCAGCTCAGTGGGTGACGATGGCTAGAGGCTCTTAATTTGTTATTTGTGTTCCAGCCGAGCCTTTGATTGCTTTTCCTAGCTCTTGAAGGGAAGCTATCACAGCTCTTTTTCCACCATTCTGAAGGAACCTGATTGCGGCCTCCACCTTTGGTGCCATGCTCCCTCTCGCGAAATAGCCGTTCTTGACATACCCCTCAAGTTTATTTCGATTGATCTTTGACAACAGCTGCTGATTCGGTTTGCCGTAATTAATGTAGACCCCTTCGACGTCCGTCAGAATGATTAGGTTTTCCGCATGAATCGATGTGGCTAATCTTTCAGCCGCTAGGTCCTTGTCTATTACCGCTTCCACTCCTTGAAGGAGGTCCTCTTGTCTTACGACCGGTATTCCTCCTCCTCCACACGCAATGACCACTGACTCGTTGTCAACAAGAACCCTGATCACTTCATCCTCTATGACAGCTTTAGGGTCCGGTGATGCGATGAGTCTTCTGTATCCTCTACCGGAATCCTCTTCAATGACGAGGTCGCTTCTCTCTCTCAACAATGCATCTCTCTGCTCCTTCGTATAGAATGGTCCAATAGGCTTTGACGGATGCTTGAACGCGGGATCGTTCCCCTCCACTAGGACTTGTGTAATGACCGTTACAACTGCTCTACTCGTTCCACGTTTAGTTAGCTCGTCTTGAAGACATTGTTGAATGATATAGCCCAGGAAACCCTGAGTTTCTGCGCCACAAACGTGAAGGGGTAAGGGTGGTACCTTTGTTCGGCCCATTTCATGCCTGATGACAGTCGCCCCGATCTGGGGGCCGTTTCCGTGGACGATGACAATTCTGAACCCGCCATTCACAAGAGTCGCTATTTGAGTCGCTGTGGATCTTACATTCTCGTATTGTTCTTCGAAGGTCCCCTCTTGGTTGCGCCGAAGAATCGCGTTCCCGCCAAGGGCAAGTACCGTTATGGGGGTCTGACGCGGCAAGCTTGTTTCGTCCCTTAGAACGATCGGTGGAGAAGGCGGGGTTGCTTTTGTCTCTAACGTCTCCCTCTCGGAGCAAGATCGGGTATTCTATGGATGAACCGAAGGTTAGAGCCAAGTTCATTCCTTTGAAGAGGGTTGGTGTCCCTAAGGGGATAGCTATGTTCAGTCGATGCGTTGAAAGAGACACTGGAACGAGTCGAGCACGCCATATAATTGCGATGAGTCAATATCTGCACAGAAATAGCAGAGCACCTCCAAGCACTACTTGGGCGCACAGCGAAGTTGCTAGAGTAATGAGGCTTTGGATTTCCACAACTCCGCTCTAAGCAGCAATCCTTGGAGAGGTTCCGGAAATTCTGAGCGTGGCCCATCCCTATTTGAAAGGTTTCACGATAATTTTCTCGAAACCTCAGATGAAAGAGTTGTTGTCAGGAACCTTTGTAGCAGACCTGTTCGCGAGAATCTTTTTGACGACTCTCTTCCAGGCCCAGAGACCTACGCCCAACTAAGAGGGCGGGAACGCAGTTGTTTCTTGGTTGTTAAATAGCAGTGTTGGCTCCAAAGCGCGATAATACCAATGTATCTCTACCCCGGGTGGCGAAGAGTTCTCTTCGTCGCGGTGCTTGTCGTCGTGCTGGTCATCGCGTTGGCCCCCTCGATCACCCAAGGCACCATCAAAGTCCACATCTATGGATTGACTAGGGCGGGAGTCATTGATCACCTGTACGTCAAGTTCACGACCTTGGAATTCCACATCTACGGGTTCGGATTCGGTGCGGGATGGGTTAGCGTTAATGAGACTACGCCGATCATCGATCTCATTCCCATTCCAACTCAGTTCTTGCCACAAATCGTGGCCTCTGCCCAGATAACATCAGGTAGATACGATGCTATGCGGCTATTCATGACGAATTCGACCGCACTAATAGGCGTCACTCACGTGTCGCTATCAAATACCCCGACATTAAGCGCCAATTTCACGCTTCCAATCCCTCCGAACGGCTTCGGGGACGTTCTATTGCTGGTGAGCTTCGATGATTCTCTCGTCTTGGCGAATCCAGCTGCCCTCTCTATCCAAGTCGTCCAGACTTCAGTCGTGTGACACCTCTCCCTACCGAAACCATCAAATTCGACCATCGAATAGGCGATTTGCATGTGTGTGATCGGAAAGAACCAACTCGTTAGCCTGATTAAGGCTCACAAGTGCATTCATCCATTTGATTACGGGCTGCTTGACGGAGACGGTTATGTGCTTACGGTCAAGGAGGAGCGGACGCTCCATTATCTAGAGCACCAGAACCTAATCTCCAACGAAGTTGTGTTTACGCCTCCCGAATTTGTGGCGCATCTCACCGCCAAAAGCAAGTATGGTAGAATGGGGCTCTCGTTTCTGAACGCTGCAAAGGTCCACAGCGGTTTCATAGGTCGCCTCGCCCTCGAACTGGTTAATCTCAGCAACGAGCGGCAGCCTATAACTATCAAGAGGGGCGACCCGCTAATGCACATAGAGTTCATGAAGCGCGAGGGAGAAGCTTCGCCCTACAACGGGGGCTATATGTTCCAATTCATGAGTGAAGACGAAATCGGGGAATATATGTCGATCCTGGCGAGAGACTTCAAGAGTTTGTTTCCCAAAGACTACCTAACAAAGGCGGCTAAAGCGCGAGTTGCCGTCGTTAGCCAAATTTAGTAGCCTGACTGTCGAATAAACTGGAGCTACTGTCCATAGCGAGGCCCCCGATCCTGATGACTCTGCTCTCAGTTCCTAGATGAGATATCGTCCAGAATCCGCCTGAGCTTTGGATCTTTGATTGCTGTCCTGGAGGATTCGTAGAATTCTTTCAATTTCGTCGCTTCAATGCCTCCCTTCGCATATTCGTTCGCCTGAAGAGCCAATTCCAGCTTATCGAGTTCGTGAACTAGCTGTGCTTCCCTGCTCCTCTCGTTCTCCAGCTCCGACCATAGTTCCCTGTAAGACCGCTGATTCTCCAGTGGAAAGTACGAAATCAATTGCTCTCGGGCAGAGATTTTCTGAGCTTTAGCGATATTTTCTCCCCTCGCCTCCTTATCTTCGGGAGTTAGATCTCCTGTAATCGCTTCCTCTAAGTCGTGCAATAGCGCTAGCTTTAGCAGTCTTTCCACGTTGTAGCTTCGTCTTTCACCTTCGAATAAACAGAGAAGCGATAGCGCAAAAGAATGATCGGCAACCGACTCTGTTCTCTGAAGACGAAGCTTCTTGAGCCAACCTCTACGCGGTTCGGCTTTTAATCTTGCAGCGAATTCCCAGAACTGGACGAGCTGGTCCAAGTCTAGCCACGTGTCGCGAATCTCATCGCAATACCTAAAAACCCTTCACGATGCAAATACGTCAACTATTCAACCCGTTAAGGCTTTGCAAATTGGTTAAGAAAATCCTAACTAGATTCGCTGTAGCAAAGAAGCCGGCTCGATCTGAGGGAACGCAGTACAGGTCGCCCCGAATATATCTGCCTACAAAACTAACTGATGACTCTAGCTTTCCATTCAAAGAGGGAGATCTACTCAACATCAGAGTTGATGGGCGGAGGCTGATCGTTCAGAGGGCTCAGAGGAGCATTCTCCAGGTGTCTGAAAGCGGAGACACCCGGCAGAAACCATAATACCAGCGCAAGGGACGCCCGATTCTGCGCTGCGAGTCGAATGTTGAGAGTGACTGTACAAGTTACGAATCTTACGGGGGAACGTTTCTGGGGCCAAGAGTCACAATTACCCCCTCAAGTCCAAATCGCTGTCAACATCAATATCGTCGGATTGGACATGAAGAACGAGTCCACGGCTGACGCTCCCTTTGTTTTCACGGTAAATTACACCCCGTCGATCGCCCAGCTAAGCGTCAAAGGTCGCGCTCAGGTGATGGGCGAAAAAGAGGAGATCTCTAAGATGATAGATGAGCACAAACAGAACAGGCCGCCACCGGTAGCGATAATTCAAGCAGTATCAAGCATAGCGATGGCCGAGGCGATTCTTTTGTCGAAAAGCCTAGGGATTCCGCCACCACTTCCCCCAATGGGCCTGCCGCCGGAACAAATGCAGGGGCAGCAGCAAGGACTGAGAAAATCCGAGCCGCGTTATACAACGTAGTCCGATCCCGAATCATTTGAGCCATCCAGAATTTTGGAGGATCGTTATTCCTCCAAAAAAATGGACTCGGACGAGTCGCCGGCATATATTTGGCGGTAACACCCAGCCAGATCAAGTCGGCCTCTTGGTGTCGTATAGCTCGAGCTGATTCAAAGGCCATTCTGAGTCCTGACACTCGTTCAAAACCGATCCGCCACGATGGCCACCCAACGATAGGGACCCACTATTCAATAGTGATGTCGAGCGGGATACCATTTGCCCAATGCTACTAATACGCACGTGTATTTGCTAAAACTGCACTTTTAGCAAGTCTTATCTTGCCTCCGGCCATATACAGACACGGCGCCATATAGTTGAGTCTTTTCGGAACATACGAGTCGAAACTAACGCCTAGAATTCGAGAATTGGTCTGGCGGAGGGGTAGTAACACATGTCAGAGATGCGGCTTGGTTTCAAGCTACCACTCCGCAGAGGGCCAACTTTCAGAAGGCTGGGCTCCCTTCTTGATTGTTCATCATGTTGATCGGAATCGTCGTAACAATTGTCCTGAGAATCTCAAACTTGTCTGTCCCTCTTGTCACGTCAAAGAACACGGAGGGGATTGGGGAAATGCCGGAAAGGCAAAGAAACGCGAGCGAGTTCCCAGATGCGAATAAGCAGAGACGGACGAGGAGAGACTCGGCTAACTGATGCTCAGAAAAATCGTATAATCGAGTTGGCTCAGGGAGTGCCTCGAGATCAACTTCTCTTAGGACTCCAACTCGAGCGGGGGTGGCGTATCGGGAGCATAGTGGGTTGCAATAACAAGGTAACCTACACAAGGAAGAGGACCGGGGAGAAGGTTGTATGCGTCGTGGACCTTCCAGGAATACGGAAAGAGGACGTGGGTGAGGAGACAATAATGATCCACTTCAAAGGGGGAAAGACAGAACCTGACTATCCTGGGAAGAAGTGGCTTGGACTTGCTCAGAAACTTGCCTCGAAGGTCCTGAAGGGCGAGAGGATCATTTCTCTATCAGAACAACACGGGACAAATATCTTGCGAAAATATGCAAGACTCGCCGGCGTTCCCGACTGGGACCGTCTGCACAATCACCGTCAGCGGGCCTATTTTGGGACATTCTGGGCTAGGAAAACCGGTAGGGACCCTTGGAAAGTTCAGAGTCTTATGGGACACAAAGACTTGAGGGCAACAGCAGTGTACGTTGAAGAGCTCTCCCTCGAAGAGAAGAAGCAGCTCCTAGATGAGTCCTAGACTCCCTCAAGAGTCTTCCAAGACTCGGCAAGAACTCGCCGAGCAAGTGGTTAATTAGGAAAATCTAGAAGTTTGTCTGCCGCGAGGAAGTTACGCAGAGATTTAGGATGACAAGTAAGGCGTGATTTCATCGAGAATTTACGTTAGTAATCTCTCAAGCTACGATCCATCTTTTTCTCTCGACTTACAGATCGTTCCTCGACCATAAGGATTAAACGAGAGGGGAAATTGCGATTGTCATACGTGAGACCCATGCCCCGTAGAGCCGTTCGAAAACCAGCCAAGCAGAAGACAACGATCTTATTCAAGGCCGGCAACCTGCCAAGTACGCCCGATGAACTTTTCCGTCGAGTCTTCTGGAAGAGCGACTTTCTAGCGGGTGAAGCCCATAACTTCTGGAGAGAAGTCAAGAAAGCGGAACCTAGTGGTCTACCAATTCAAGCGTGGAAGGATTGGATCTCGAAGCGTGGCATGAGTGTCGGACAATTCTACAATATGATTCACGGACTTGTTGGAGCAGGCTTCGTAGAAAAGCGTGATTCTAAGTGGCACATGAGCCAAGGTTTCATGCAGGAACTGGAGCAGATGATGAAAGTCTATTCTTCGGAAAGCGGCTATGAATCCAGGATGAAATAATCATCCAAAAAACTGGACGATAGGCATACATCCAATAAATTGAAGCTCTAACGGCGATTTTTCAAAACTCTTCCTTGAAGATCGATTTCTCCATTTCTAATCCTCGTAGTTGAAATCGGTTTCCCATCGGCAGCCTTGGTTAAGTCGACGACGACCAGATCCAAGGGTTGCAGACCATTCTGTCGTCTGAGCCGATTCAACCGACGACCACTCGCAAGAGTGCCCTTACTGACTATCAGCGCTTGCAATTTCTTTCGCCTCGCAGCAGGTCCGTAAGGCTCGCGAAGCGCATTTACTCTTGCCCGCGGCGACCAGCACCGAGTTTTCAGAAACCTGTCGAGGTCGCGAACTCGACTTGAAAACGAACGAACTCGGTGTTTCTTATGGAGAGTCGCGACAAGTTGGTCGCTTGTAACGCCTATCAAGACCACGTCTCCAAGCTTGAAAGCCTCAGAGAGCAAATGCCAGTGGCCGGCGTGTAAGACATCGAAAGTTCCTCCGAGAGCCACAAGCTTGTATGGACGGGCTGATCGGGACAAGTCGCATCCTTTGGGATCTGAATTTTAAGGATAAACCTTGGGATGCCATGGCCAATTCCTTCGGTTTTCTGGAACCTAGTAGAAATGACTTGCCACAGGTTCGTCGCGTGGGCGAAGAAGTGACCCGGTCCGGCATTGACCAGTACTCTTATCCTCAAATCCGCGATCAGCCCAATAAAAAGATATGGGGAGTAAAAGGTGAGTTCGGATTCCAGATCCCCTAGGGCACGCCATCGATTCGGTTTCTCCGGTCCTCTGAAGAGACAAGAGAAGGACAGGGTGACTGATGACGACATTCTTGACAGTCTGACTAGGCAAGCCGAGCTCAGGCAGAAATTCGGAGAAAGGGATGCAATAGGACTAAAAGAGATTGCGGAGACGGAAGATCTGAGCCGGTTTCAAGGGTTCAACCGTGAACCCGCGTCCGTTCCAGAGATGGCGAATCGAAGCCTCGGACACCTTGTATTCATCGTCATGCTCCTGTGCGGACTGACGGTAGTATGGCTCTACAGTTCAATCTCGAAGCCGTTTGATCTGGCATTATTAAACGGGATCATTCAGAAATCTGGTGTCCAGTCGATTTTTGCTAATCAGGCTCGGTTTGGAATTATCGCAATAGCGGCTGTCGTAGGTGCGCTTTGGATTCGACACCGAAAACGAAGCTCAAACCTACAACTAACGTCTGGCTAAACGGGCACGTTGACCTGAGTAAGAATAGCCCCATCCTAGACGCACGGGGACTCTTGAATTCAATAAGCTGAAGCAGAAGCTCTCTTAGCTGCCTCGGCCCCTGTTCGTTGCAGGTTATATCATGGCGAAGTCAGGCCCGCCCTGTGCAAGAAGACTTTAGGGAGTCGGGAGACAAACCGTCAAACCCATACCTGACGTCTCCGACGCTTGTCTTCTCTCTTGTGCTCATCGCCGTCTACGTAGCCATTGGAATCCTCGGCGGCGACCTCCTCAACCCTCTCCTGCCTCTTGCGCTAGCGCAGTGTGATGGTCCCTTACCTATCTATCCTTGGACCTTGGTGACATCTATCTTTCTTCATGCAGGCATCATCCACATCGCTAGTAACGTTCTATTCCTGCTGATCTTCGGGTTTATCCTCGAGGAACAGGTCACTAAGACTCGTTGGATTGCAACGTTTTTTCTCACGGGCGTCGCGGGGAACCTAACGTTTGTCGGAGCTGATCTCACAGGTTTCTTTCTCACCGGCGTACCTAACATGAACTCCTTGAGCTGTGGAGTAGGAGCGTCGGGCGCAGTCTACGGCATAATGGGAGCTGCAACTGGCTTCCGAGGGGTTATCCTGATCATATTCATCGCTGGTTTGGATCTCTTCGCGGGCGGAGGCTTCTTCGCGCACATTGGCGGTCTGATTACCGGGCTTCTTCTCCGAAGATTCTGGACCTCCGAGCTGAAGAGTTTCTAGGCCTCGGCCTTGAGAGGAAATGTTCCATGTCAGATCTACGTGGTAGCCCGGGGGAGATTCGAACTCCCGTCAGCAGGTTGCTCCAACCCCTCTGTTTAAGGGGATCCAGAGCCGACTAGGGACGCTTCTGTGTTTCTGGCCCGAAACGCCCATGCTATGCTAGACCACTACACCACCGGGCTACGAAGTTCTCGATTGCCCCTCGACTAACCATAATAGGTTTCGTCGAAGTGGAGAAGAGGAGATTCCAAGAATCGGTCGCTTGATCATTTTGCGCTCCAGAACCTTTCTGAACCGCAATTTGCCGTGAGTTGGATCTTGAACGGTCGGTATGTTCAGTCCTATTGAAGTCTCGTGGTAAGGAAAAGAGACCCGCCTAATCCTCTCTGGCAAGGTTTGCCTGATGTCCCTGAAAGGCTCTCGATCTAGGCCTGATTAGCAGGCGATTCGCCGAGAATCAGCCCTGATTCAGGATCTGAATAGGCACGTTTAGAATAGGGAAGTTCCACGCTGGAAACGCCGATAATGCGCGATCGACCCAAGCCGAGACCGTGCTTTGATCAGGTTGCCTCGCCCGGAATCGGTGCCGGACGGCAGACGCGAAGAAACCCGACCTAGCCTATATACTTGTCGAAACACTTATATTTGAAACCGAACGCACCGCTCTCGCTTTCCGAGCTTGGACTCTTCTAAACCTCCGTCCAAACCAGTCTGGAAAGCGGAGACGCAAAGGTTCCTCAGAGACCAAGGGAAAAACCCATGAGTACACCCTTCTCCAGCGCACACCCGCCCAAAATTCATGTTTGTCCTGAGTGCGGGAGCCTCAATCTCATAGAAGACTTCGACCAGGGAGAAACCATCTGCCAAGACTGTGGCCTGGTCCTCTCCCAGAACCTAATGAGCCGCGGCCCAGAATGGCGAGCGTTCACCAAAGAGGAAAAGGACGAGAGAGGACGCGTGGGAATACCAACATCCTTCTCCATCCACGACAAAGGACTCTCGACGGTCATCGACCGAGTCAACAGAGACGCCTTCGGCCGACAACTACCCTTCGAGACAAGAATGGAGATGCTCCGCCTCCGTAAATGGCAGATCCGAACCCGAGTACACTCATCCTCTGACCGGAACTTAGCGCAGGCAATGGCCGAGCTCGACCGTCTAACGGACAGACTGCACGTACCGGCGAACGTCAAGGAAGACTCAGCGGTCGTATACAGAAAGGCACTCGACAGTGGACTGGTCAGAGGACGATCGATTGCCGCGATAGCAGCCGCCTCCCTCTACGCAGCATGCAGATCCAGCGAGACCCCACGAACCCTTAAGGAAGTTGCTTCAGCAAGCCGAATCAAGAAAAAGGACGTCGCACGCTGCTACCGGCTCCTTCTTAGAGAGCTTGAGATGTCGATGCCGGTCGAGGACCCGATTCGCTGTATATCAAAAATTGCAAGTCGGGCCGAAATCACGATACAGACCCAGCAATCAGCCATCCAAGTACTGAAAGACGCTAGACAAAAAGGAGTCGTAGCCGGCAAAGATCCAATGGGCCTCGCTGCGGCTGCGCTCTATGTCGCCTGCGTTCTGCAGGGTGAGAAGAAGACACAGAAGGAAATCGCTGAGATTGCGAACGTCACAGAAGTTACGGTCCGGAATAGGTACAAGGGCTTGAAAGACGCCCTCGGCCTGTCCGCCTGAGCCAGAGACTAGCGAAGATATTGGCGCATGCTCTGAATGTTATTGAATACAGTGCTCCACTGTGGTGAGGGATTCGGCTTCGTTGTACTATACCCAGTCATAGATATGGAGAACTTGACCCTTGGATCCCTAGAGTAGTAATAGATAATGTCCAGCTTTCGCTTTGGATTCGCATTGTATAGACTTCTCTTCAAAGCATTGAACAGATATTTGTTAAAGAACTCCAGCTCAATCGAGACGGTTATCCGCTCACTCAATCGAGAACCTTCTAATTCGCCATATTGTAGATGCCGGCTATACCTATTTATCGATAGCCCCTGAAGCCGATAAAACCCTCACGAAGCCCTCTGGAAAGCGCTGGAAACCCACGGCAATCCAGAGAGACTCGGAGGAGTAGGCGGCTCCAAAGCTCAACCTTGTTACCCCCTGCCCTCGTAAATCGTTCCTTCACCGCTTTCCAAAGGTTACAATCCGGATTTACTGGTCGGCCCAAGATCTACTAGAGAAGCATATGATGGAGAAGACAACTGTAATCCTTGCACTCGGGATGGCCTGGCTGTTCTGGTTCCTTTTCTTCCTCTACCTCGGCGTCTAATCATCCCTTTTTGAGGGCACGCTTAAATACGCAAGCCGCCGATAGATCTATCGTGGACGATTACAAGGGAGAACTGGGCTTCTAGAATGGCCGACGTTTGTTCGACGTGCGGCTTACCTAAGGACCTGTGTGTCTGCGGCACCATCAGCATGGAGCAGCAGACCGTAAAAGTGCGCATGGAAATGCGCAAGTGGGGCAAACCAGCCACGATCGTTGAAGGCATCGACGGGAAAAGCGTTGACCTTCCCGATCTCGCGACAAAACTGAAGACATATTGCGCATGTGGTGGAACCTCAAAGAACAACGCCATAATCCTACAGGGAGACCATCGCGACAAGGTGAAAAAAGTCTTGGTCGGATACGGTTTCCCGGAAGCAAGCATCGAACTTCACTAAGGCGCTGAAGAGCTTGTCCAGTCTGAAAGAAATCCTCGGCTCATTTCGAAGGGGGCCCATTGGACTCCGAACATGCCCTCGCTGTGGCTCCTCAGTCGTGAGATCTCGAACTCCGCTGGAAGGATGGATATTACCTGTAAAGTATGTCTGCACGAACTGCGGGTATGAGGGGTTCGTCGCCTTGGAGGAGGAGCGCCAAGCCGAACCCTAGAAGGTTCTAGCTCCAAGACATTCGAAGAACTCTTGTCATTTCTGATTCGAAAACTTCTGGACGGAACTGCTTCGCTCTTGCAGAAGAAGTTGCGGAAAGTTCTCGCCGAAGATGATCGTTTTCAGCGAGCATGGTGATCTGTCGTACCGCGGCAGGCAAGTCGAGCCATCGGAAGCCGACGTCACTGGTCACAATCTCCCGAGGTCCGCCGCTGTCATGAACGATGGGGACGCATCCAGCAGCCATGGCCTCAACGATAGTTATTCCGAAATGCTCGTTTTCAGCACAGTGAACATATGCCATTGCTCTGCCTAGAAGATCTTTTACCCTCCTCAGCGGTGAGAGAACGAAAGAGACGTTTTCCGGCGCCGTTCTTTTCAGTTGTTCGTAGTAGGCTGAACGCTCATCTGAGAGACTTCCTATGGCAACAAATCTTGTCTTAGGAACTAGTCGAGCCAATTCGACGAACAGATGGAATCTCTTTTCTGGGACGATCCGACCTATCGTTACTACCAAGTTCTCTCGTGGCTGCACTCTGCTGAATTCCGAAAATGCTTCGACCGGACAAGGTGGGTATACGGTCCTGGAATCGCGTTCCCATTTCTTCTTTACGAATCCTCGGGTGAAATCTGAGACGCTGAGAAGGATTCCTACGCGGCGAACTCGATTCCTGTAATACGCGCTTGCCGGCCGATAGTACAAGCGCCACATCGGGGAGGGGGAGCCTGTTTGTAGATGAGAGAAATATTCTGGAAAATAGCAGTACTGGACGACGGGAGTATGTGTTGAAGGCACGTATCCGATGTCTTGTGTGCTTAGAACCATATCAGAGGAATCTTGCGAGGCGGCTTTCCTGATCTGGAGCCAGTGATAGATTAGTCTCTGGTAGAGAAGCGCACGAGTCCCGAGGATTGGCTTGAAGGGGGGATAGTAGGACCGGTTGACTTGGTCGAAGAGTCCAGGGCAATCGTAAAAGTCCTCGAAGCTCGCTTCATCAAACTCTTCGCTGAGGAGCGAAACCTCGTGGCCTGCCCTTGTCGCCGCAAGGATTGAGTGGATTGCGACTCTCTCACCGCCACCCTTAACGCTCAAACGCGGGTGTACCAGAAGTATCTTCATGGACAAACCGTAGTGAGCTGAGGTCTAATCGAGGCGCTTGTTAGCTGTTCTTAGACCTCCAC
>VBBT01000123.1 GCA_005881695.1 Candidatus Bathyarchaeota archaeon
CACTGCTAACAAGCTTCGAGAGGCGGGCTACGACTCTATTTCATCCCTTGCAATCGCACCTATCCGCGAGCTAGTCGAGAAAGCTGGTCTCGAAACCAGCGTTGCTCACAAGATCAGCAAAGCCGCCCGTGAAACCATCCAGACAGACTTTGTCACTGCAAAACAGCTGTGGGAACGGCGTAAGACTCTGCTTCGCCTCAGCTTTGGGTCGAGCAACCTCAACACGCTGTTGGGTGGTGGACTTGAGACTCAGGCTATCACAGAGTTCGTCGGCGAATTTGGTGCGGGCAAATCGCAGATCTCTATGAAATTGAGTATTCAGACTCAGCTTCCTGCCGCAGAAGGAGGACTAGAGGGAAAAGTCCTCTTCATCGACACTGAAGGAACTTTCGCGGCCCAACGAGTATTCCAGATGGCCCAGGCTAGCGGGCAGGATGCTGACAAGATTCTCGATGGCATCATCTACAGTCGCGTTTACAATAGCGACCATCAGATCCTGACTGTCGATCACGCTTTCAAGATCTGCAAGGAAGAAAACATCAAACTGCTCGTCGTCGACTCCATCCTCTCACACTTCCGCGGCGAATATATCGGCCGAGAATCCCTCAGCGAACGACAACAGCGTTTGAACAGCCATCTCCACAAGCTCCTCCGTATCGCTCAAGCCCTCAACCTCGCAGTCGTAGTCACCAATCAGGTCCAAGCAAATCCGCAAGCATTCTTCGGCGACCCTATGCGCCCCGCAGGCGGGAACATCATGGCCCATGCATCCACACACCGTATCATGCTCAAAAAGTCCAGTCAGGGACTACGCGTCGCTAAGGTCATAGACTCGCCCTATCTGCCAGAATCCGAAACCTACTTCCGCATCACAGAAAAGGGCGTTGAAGACGCTGTCCCCCGCAACAAACGCGACGAATAGGACCGTCACAATGAGTCGGACATGGGGACGCAACACACTGAACCTCTTCAGTCCAAAATCTGGCAGCTAGACCAGGACCAGTCGAGTGCTCAAGGCTATCTGTACAGTTGCGGCCTCTGCGATGAGAACCTAGTTCTCTCTAAACTGTTCATCAATCCACGCAAAGTCCAGCTCGTCTTCCTGGACATCTGTCCGGGATGCGGTTTCGAGCTTGAAAAAACCCTCAAGGTCCAGCGGTCAGTTCTTCCACCGGGTAAACGGCTTCTTACGAATATGATCTGTAAAAACGTGGAGGAGCTGTTCGAGCCTGGCGAGTTGTTCGAGGCTAAGCTGAGTAGAGGAAGCTTACTACTAAGAGATGTTGAGTCAAACCTTTCAGGGGTCGGATTGCTTGATGAAACCCTTGCTCTCCGCTTCGGCGAGCTAGTCAGCCTTCAGGGCGAAGCGTCTAATGCTCTCAGCCATCTCTTCTGCGTCCGAGCTATCAATCCTCTTCCGCCCGGATTGGATAGTGATGTGGTGTTTGTTGACGGGGGCAACATGTTCGATTCGTACACCGTATCTCGGCACGCTTTCAATCTCGGGCTCGATCAGGAGAGGACGAAGCTACGGATCCATCTCAGCAGGGCCTTCACTCACCACCAGCTAAGCAGCCTCATAACCGATGAGCTCGCGCAGGCAATTGACCAGTGTTATGCCAGGCTGGCGATCGTATCAGATATCACCGCTCTCTACTGCGATCCCGATGTCAAAGAAAAGAGGGAAGCATTTGATCTATTCTCCAAAGATATTCGTTCCTTGGCCATTCTTGCAGAACAGCGAAACATGATCATTGTGGTTACGAACTTGCAGTCAAGAAGCAAGGCGATGGACGATGTTCTGGCTACAACGGCCCACGTCTCCGCTATTCTTCACGATAAGGGAGAGTTTACGCGGCTGACTGTTACAAGGCATCCGTCCATCCCAGCAGGCAACGCGGAGATCGTTACCTTAGACAATCAGACACTGACAAGATATCTCCAACGTTGATTCTCGGGAAAACCACTTGTGCGACGCAAAACCGCCAACGAATACCCACTTTTTGAGGAGACGATTTGCTGTCTGGTGATGATTCCGGGCGTATCTCACGATTCAGAGTGCAGTCCAGCCTTCGATGCCAAGGCGAAACTCGCCCTTTTTTCCGCAAAACCGAACGAATCACGGCGAACGATCAGATGGCATCCCAGATTCGAGATCAGGGCTCATTCTGGGCGATTTCACTCAGAGAGAACAGTGCTCTCCGAGTCCCCGTCAGCTGGTCTTCGGGGCTGCAGGCTCGTATCTGCTTCTTCCGAACATGGATCGAAGGTATTTGCCATCATACCCAAGAGGCAAGAGAAGATTTGCGGCTGACGAACACAACAGGTCCACGTACCGCTCTGAATCATAGATCGTGTCTTCTCCAACAACCTCCGGCGGTAAAGCCGTGCGGGTCCGATCACTTGTTAGAATGTAGCTGACCTGCTGCCCTGCGTGCACCGAACCCCCTTGTGCAACAAGATGCCTCGCGGCAATCGCCTGAGGAACCTGGTGAGTATACTCGTCCGGATTCTTGCTCAAGTTCTTAACTATCACGAGATCTTCTATGGGAACAGTGCCGTCTCGCAGCGAGCCCACGAATCTTTCTAGGACCTTGAGAGCGCTGGGAATGAGTAGTCTGAACTCGTTTGAATCACGAGCCTTGGTGAGGATATCAAGCATCTCCGTCTGGCACTGTCTAACGATCTCGGGAGTATCATGCCTCCGAAGATCTATTCCGCGAATCTTGAGCGTTCCATCCTCGAAAATACCATAGTATCGGTTAAGCACTCCAACCTTCGAGTCTGTTTTCGAACTGAGAAAAACAATCCACCTGTACACTCCTTCAAAAGAAATCGGCAGACGAAGCTTGTCACGGATGACCCTGCAGAGATCCTCGTACTCGCCTCTTGTCGCTTCCTGTTTGCGGAGCCAGAAAGAATCGACTATTCCATGGACAAGCGTGAAACCACGAGCCTCAGCCAGAGCCGCAGCCTCTCTCAGAGCTTTTCTGCTGAAGGCACAGGTCGCTATGTGAGCATCTATCTTTCCAAAACGAGCATTCTTGAAACCAAGATAGCCGAAGGAGTTGTGGACAAGAACCCCACCAGATCCTGTAAAGAAAGCAGGAAAGTTCTCATCATCGGAGATCTCAAAACAATACACAAAGGGAGAAGAAGATTCAATCTGCTCGACTTCTTTTACCGCGACAAAACCAATATCAGAATCTAGCAGATTCATGATTCGAGAGTGGGCTTCTCGTAGTCGAGAAAAGCGCGGGTTTTCCGCTATTCTTTGAAGAGATCTTCTCGCACGTTCAGGACAAACTCGGACTCTACCCTCTAGTCTGGGAGTTCTAGCTGTACGGGTTAGAGTAGCGATTTCTTTAAGGCCGGATTGTTCCACCGGAAACATTTCAAAGATAGCATGGCGGCAATCCGTGTGGCAACTACTTCGAATCGTTTCAAAACGAGTTCTATGTCTTCTCTTGAGAAACGATTTCTTGAATGGATGAAGTCCATTAGGGCCAACAAAATAAATTGTGTGAAGCCTCTTCCCGTTGATTATGTTGAAAGGTATTCCGAGGTGGAGGGCTAAGTATCCTATTTGCACCGCAAAATCATAGGAGTGGGTTGCTATTGAGACGTGATCTCGGTCCTTGTTTACGCTACCATCTCCAGCTACAAGTCCGGAAAGGAAACCAAGGATCGCTTCTTGTGAAGCATTAAAGAGAAAAGGGGGGACCTTCAATTTGCCAGCGGTAGACGAAGAGGGGAGTTCGAAGATCCGATTCAGAATCTGAACTAGGCTTACGCTGTTAACCTGAACCACGAACATGTTAGCTTTGGATTCTTTGTATAGTCGAGGCGTAAGTCCAAACTTTGTTTTGATTATGGAAGAAAGATGATCAACGATTTCAGTTTCATTTCCTCCCACGTCGAGTCGTACAAAATTCTCTCCCGCACTTCCATCTGCTACGTAAAATCCTAGAAAGAAACCCAGGTCTTCATCCAAGTCGAGAGAAGCGGGTAGCCAAGCTACATGTCCTCCTGCTCTTCTACCGCGGCCAATTATGATATCCGAGGACTGTTCGGGAAGGGATAACAGGTGTATATATCGAAAAGGGATTATTCCATTCTCACGCCACGTCTCTAAGTTCTGAATGTGCCTTCGTTCCTTTTTCAGAACAACTTGAAGAGTGTTCGAAGAAGAGTTCACGACTGATCGGAGGCTATCACTCTTGGCGCGCCAAAGGTCGTTTTCAGTCTGGCCTATCTCTTGTCTAACTCGTTCTAGAAGGTCTAATCTCGAAACTGTTGCATTGTGAACTATTCGTTTGGCTACTGGTACGAGGTCTCCTTTGGACAACTTCTCTGCGTTTATTTCAGCCAGGTGTCCATTTCTCAGAACATAAAATGAATGGTTAGTAGTGCATTTTACTTGCCTACCATCATCCATTCTTACCCTTAGGAGTTTTTCTGGAGAAGGGGTCTTGATTAGTTTCGAGACTCTGCAAAATTTTGATTTTAGATTCTTATCGACTCCTGCAACAAACAATTCCTGAGGAGAATCAAAGACTCCTATATCCTCACCTAATTGCTGGTCGATTATTTTGCCAATTTGTTGGTAACTGACCTTTCCATTCTGAGAGATCAGTACAGGTGATTCAGGCGGTAAGCAGCAGACTAGTATCCACTTGAGCGCAGCCTGCCGGCGATCATAGAGCGACTTCAACTCTTCACCCTCGACGGTTTTCTTGGCAGCCTTGTACCGGGCTCGTTTGTCGAGAAGAATTTTCAGGGAAAGAGGAACGATGCCTGCCGATCGCTCGCAGATGTTGAACTCGAGCTCTGGAACACGGTTCGAAGAATTGGGACAACAGTTACAGTTGACTGTTTCACCGCTGAGATTCATCTTCGTCATAAGTGTTGGATAGAGGCTGTTATGGGTCAAGATGCCGTTGGCAAAGTAGTATGGGAATTCTTTCCATTCTCGCAAAAACGAGAGTGCGTTGTTTTTTCGCGCTTTGATATATACTCCAAAGCGAGGATTATTGTAGCGTTGAGCTTTCCTAATACGAGTAAGCATTATCTGGCGAAGTTTTTCTTCTTTATTTTTCGAAATGAAACCAACTTGTGTGTAATACCTTACATGCGCCTCTAAGCCTGAAAGTTCGAGAAAGAGTGTCGGGTTAGTTGAATAAGCGTACTTGTACGTTCCGACGCGATTTTTGATGTTTAACTCGCGCAGATATTTGCACACAATTTCTAGTTTTTCAGTGTTAACGAATGATTGGTTGCATTGAATTGTATTTCGTCTGGTGTTTATACTGCCGTCACCTTCAAAGAAACCTCGTAGGAATGATGCTTTTTCGTCTAGAGTCAGATAATTATTTGCGATGAAAGAATTGTATTTGGATAAGAAATCATTCACGATGGCTTTCTGTGAAATTGATATGCTGAGGCATCTCTCTCCTTTCTTCCTTCTTTCATAGAAGTGTATCTCTGGGTAGATTCTTGACAGCGTATTAACTATGAAATCACGAAAATCGGTCTCTTGCTCTCCAATATCGAACTCTATCTTGTACTGGTGAGAAATGCGTTTCTTGTTCCTGGCTTTATCAAAATACTGATAATCACTCTTTATACTGTTTCCTTCCGCGGTAAATGCGCCGAATATGCAAGCAAGTTCGTTTTCATGAAAGACTTGCAAAATATTGGCAACAATAAGCCTGCTGCCCCGACGAATGTCGTTTGATCCTCTTTCTTTAAGACTATCCTTTATCAAGACAGGAAATTTATGACGTGCAGTGCACGTCAGGGTCTTTCCATCCTCAAGAGTTAGTCTGAATACTTTACTTTTGATTCGGTATTTGTGAACTGTCGATACTCTTTGCCATCCGAATGGAGTGAAGACCTCGTCGTATTCACTAACGTCAACAACGTACTTCCTTCCCTTTCTGGTTTCTACAACTGAATCCTCAGCAAGACATGCGAAGTCCAACTCTCCAACGTGATCATGAATGCCGATCTGAGGTTCGTAGATGAATCCGCCACGGTCGGCGACAACCAGCTCTCCGCTGTTCTTCAGTTCTTCAGGCTGATTCTTGTTCCATGGAATGAGGACGTCTCGCTTGACCGCGTGGTATAGCTGGAGGCTTGTCATGTTGGTGCCGATGGTCGCGCGGCTGGCCCTCTGGATCGGCATGATACACGTCCGTGACACCTCGAACAGGCCCTCAAGCCCGCAGTCGGCGCTCACGTAGGCGTTGTTCTGATCCACGTGCAACCGACCCAGAAGGCGAGCGGCAGTCTCACGATACAGTA
>VBBT01000124.1 GCA_005881695.1 Candidatus Bathyarchaeota archaeon
TGCGAGCAAGATATGGGAAGATGAAAGAATCGCCGCCATGTGTCATGATCACGTCAGGGTCCTCGACCCTGAAGGCCTCTACCAATCCTAGGATCTTGTCTATTTCATCGCCCGAGTCTAGCGCAAGTATCTCTTTTTCGTTGCGGGTAAAATGGAACGAGGCTATTTTATCGTCGAAGCTTCGAATTTTCCTGATCTTCTCGGTCTTGATCTCAAAACCGACCTCTCTTAGAGATGGCAGTTGATAATCAATGGATTCTCTGGAGTCCTTGAGAGTCCAGCTAACTCCTCGACCAGTTTCTTCCGCTTCAACAAACGCTAGCGGGAAGAGGCCTCTGCG
>VBBT01000125.1 GCA_005881695.1 Candidatus Bathyarchaeota archaeon
CTCAATGATCTGAACAGTGAAGTCTGTTCGGTGAAAGTCGAGACCGTGCTCAGCGAACCGCTCAAGCTCTGGTAAAGACCCTTGACCTGCGAAGCACCAAGGGACATTGCGCCAGTCAGTAACCTGAAGAGAGAAACCTGCCTCGAGAGACTTGAGCCTAAGGTGAGTGAACCGGTAAGAGAACGGAATAGCGAATTCTTCTCGGCAATACTGGAGACCGAGGACATCGAACCAGCCAACGAACGGAAAAGAGAGTCCTGTTTGGCCAAGCTCGTCGCTGATTCAAATGATCCCGCCACGGACCTGAACAACGAATTCTTCTCGGCGAGGCTTGACGATGGGCTTAGCGAGGCCATTAGGGCCTTCCCTATTCCCTTTGCAATAGAAACGGCAGCGGTCAAAGTGTCGCTCAGAGACCGAAAGAATGACGCCTGCTTCCCAAGACTCGATGCCATGTTCCAGTTTGCGCTGACCGTGGTCGAGCAGGATCGAGGACTAGTGTTGCAAACGAGCTTTCCGGAGTCGACGTTCGCTACTAGGTTGCCTATTGTGATCGTGATCGAATCAGTGAGTGTTCTGAAAATGCCGTTCGAAGCAGCTCCGCTCGATGCTCTAGTTAAGAAGCCGGTTAATGATCTGAAGAATGACAACTTGTCCGCAAGGCTTGAGGCTGATGCAAGCGAAGCACTCGCGCTCCTGAGAAAGGCGGTGTGCTCTGCAAGATTCGAGGCGGAAGTCAGCGTATCACTCAGGGATCTGAAAATCGAAGATTTCTCGGCTAGGCTTGAAGATCCGGTTAAGAAAGCCGACAGGATTTTGATGTAAGTAGTCTTCTCTGCAGAGTTTAGAGTAAGAGATCCACTGAGACTCTGAGCTGAGTCCCAGTTGGGAGTGATAATGTCTGAAGCTGTGGAGACCGTCGTTTCTGTGGCTGTCATGGCGGAGGTTGAACCAGAATATTGCATCACGGTCCAATACTCGACCGCGAGATACTTTCCGCTCCATCCACTAAACGTGGGCTGAGTCGCAGAAGTCCAAGTGTACTTCGTCGCAGTCGTTGACCCAATCACGTTATTCGTGGAGGTGTCCCAATTCTTGAACAGAAATGTACAGCTTCCGAGGCTATTGGTTCCACACTGCCACACCGTAATCCATAGTCTTCCAAGAGGAACGCCCGTCGTCGAACCTGCCGCGACGGTCATGTCGAACTGCCAAGTTCCTGTGAAAATATCCACCAGTCCGCTCTGTATTCCGGCAGTATTGTAGACCCAAGCGTAGCCGGTTGGAGAAGATGTGCTGGGAGTCCCGGTCGTTGTAGTGCTTGCTCCGTTTGGGCTAACTTGATAGAATTTTGCAGCCGACTGGAGAGCATCACAAATCACAAGCCAGCGGTTCTGGTTCGTCCCGAACGGACAGGTCTGCGTCCCCGTCGACGATGTGCTCCGGTCTTCTATCGCGTTGCTAGCACTATTTTGGTTGACTGTCGATCTCAAGGCGAAGCTTCCCCCAGGAGTCTCGGTTACAGCGTTCTCAGATCCGAAGAGACCCAGAACCAAATCGTTGGCATTCAACGTCGTAACGCCTGGGGAAGCTTGGGGAGGGTTACTTCCACCAGAGCAATGCGAACCTTGGTCGCTCGACGTCGCAAAGCCGGAAGCCTGGTCGAACGCCCAGTTGACCACAGTCCCAGTGGGCTCCTTCGCCCCCGTGTACGCGATGATCTGTCCACTCGCAGCAGTCGGAGTACCACCGGTCAGTGTGACAGTCGTAGTTACTGAAGAGAGAACCGCGGAAGTGGTGCCGACCCATTCTTCTATTCGTGCGGCACAGTTAGTTGGTGTCAGGGTTTGTCTGGGGGCGGCTTGGAACGTGATACCTGAAGCTGATGGAGGAGTAGACGTGGAGACGGTGATCGTTTGAGGATTTGTTACTACTATCAGAATGATTACGTCGGATGTCCCAGACGTGGTGAGCCCAGTAAGGGTAAACGTCGATCCGAGAGACCATGTTCCAGTCCTGTCTGGTCCGCTGCCTGAATCCAGGATTGGGCTCGAACCAATCACAACACTTTGAGATGTTCCGGTATCCGCTGTCCCAGAACTCGTTGCCAGTCCCTCGCAATTTCCGCTACAACCCGTAATGCTTGAGTTCCCTAGATAGAACGTGTGGATATTGTTGGCCGCGTGCCCGATTGGCATGGCTGCCGCTACAAGACAAAGTACCAGTGCGGTCAGGAGTCTGAGTTTCGCGGCTTCGACTCTCCCCTGTGAAAGGAAGGGCCAACTAGTCTGGCGGACGAATACACGTGTTGTAACAGGCGAGGTTCTTCTTCGGAACCCCCAGAACATTGCAAGAGCTTAGTCCACAAACACGGGAGCTTGCCCTTTCTTTTCTTTGACAGTTGGTCTTGCCCTCCATCTTGTGAATTTGAGGGCTGGAATGATACGGACAGATGATCCGACTTCCCTCGAAAGAAATCGAATTACTCGGAGATTGGAAACATCCGAGTTGTGGGTTAATCCTTGTCAATCGGGTACTAGGTCCAGGTCCAGCTTATGGACCAAGTGATTTGAATGGTGTCTCCAATTTGGAGGGTGATAGCGCTGAAAGTTGCCGCGGCTAGGTTTACTCTGTTAGCGTCGTTGTGAACCACCTCGTTGACCAAGCAGCTCTGGGCCACTGTAGTCGCAGCAGTAATGTCTGTGAAGATGTTCACGACTGTCGAGCTTTGCGGGTTTGTGGCTCCTGTTATGTCCGTTACCGTGCCCGATGCCGCTGTGAAGCCGTTGGACGCAAGCTCCGTGCCCGCTTGACCACCAGTACCACCTGCATTGCCACAGTCACCACTTGACGTCCCAGTGTTGACACCCGAAGACAACTGACCTGCAGCCGGGGCAGCAGTGCTTCCTGACATAGCGATGAAGTGGAAACTGCAGGAAGCTGATACCGCGCAGAAGCCTTCGTTGTTGGAAGTGACCAACTTCTCGACATAAATGGCACCAGTGTTGAACATCACGTTGTGGACGGATTGGCACTGGGGCGTACCTCCCACAGGAGTGTAGCACTCCTGGAAGTTAGCGTTCAGTACCTGGTAGTAGTGTCTGTTGCCCCATGGATTCCAGTTCCCGGTAGCCACGTAGCCCCCGATGAAGAAACTGGAGATTACAAGTGCCGTCGCCAAGAGAGCAATAGTACCCCTCTTTCTTGTCAAATCAACTTTGAGAAACTTCAATCTATTCTCTCACCTCCTTCCGACTGCTTATTCCGAGAGGCGCATTGGACTCCTTTCTTCTCGCCTTTGTAACCCTACGAAACCTGGACCGGTACTATGCCGAAAAACGGAGGACCTGATTGTCAGTCCTGCACTGGTTCATGTTCATCTTCTACTCCTCCCTCTTCTTTCCTCGGAGACTCCTCCCATTCTTCCTCTCGTGCAGACTTGAACACTGCACCTGATGGGAATGTTCCTCCTACACGAGGTGCGTTGCTGACATGCTTGGACGCTTCACGTCGGAACGAGAACAGACTGAGACCTGAAACGATCACTGAGACTAACAGAATCATTATCGTAGCAGGCGTGAAGCTTGCGTCTGGTCCTGCCGGGTTACCCACGTTGAGTGATCTCTGATAGGGAATCCCAGCGTAAACGAAAACGCTCGCGCTGATTATGACTAGTGTCGAAACCAGTAGGAGCTCCAACCTGAAAGGTTTCTTGTCGATAAGACCAGCGACGTCTTTCAAGAAGTCTCTGATGTTTCTCATCTTCTACTGCTCACCCTCTTCTTTCATCGGAGACTCCTCCCAATCGTCGCTTACTCGCATAGACCGCAGCTGCAAGGGCAAGCTTCCTGCTTCCACGGTTGATGGCAGGCCTATTGCCGACGCATCTGGAGGCATCGACGACGGACTTGTAGGTGATAACCCCAGTCCAGACGGAGCATAGCCAATTCTCATTGACGCCCCACGTTGTAACCAGAACATGCCGAAATTGACGACGAGCATCAAGACCGCCACGATCACCAGCACACCTGGCGAGAGGACTACTTCTCCACCACTTCCTATGAAGGAAGAGGCGAAGAGCGCTGAGATCGTGAATATTGGCATTGTCAGTGCTCCCGAGAAGACTGATGCTAGAGCCATCTTCCGGCGTACTACCGCAAGGTAGACGTTGAGGCCAACCACAGTGGAAACTGCTGACGTGAGGTAGACGATGCTAAGCGAGAGGCGAGTGCCGTCGGTCGCGGCCCGGCTTAGGATGCCTGTATTGATGAAGGCTTGACTCATGAAAAGTTGCACGAGACCGATGATCGCCGCTCCATGCAAAAGATACGGAAGCCATGATGGCATGTCTAAATCGAATAAGGCAATAAGCAAGCCCATCGCCAGGAAAATGGCTATGCCCAGAATTACGAAGAACTCCGGAAGTAGCGCCGTCTTCGATCCAGCCCTGATTCTCTCTACTTCTGCTTCTGCGCGTCCAGAGAGCGTTCCTTGATCTCGTAGATCAGTCGTTGTCCCTTCGGCGACTCTCCGATCGAGAGGACTAGGACACTCTGATCATTGATCTCGAGCAGTTGCGCGAGATCCTTGGGAATCAGGAGGTAGTGGCTTCCCTTGATTCGTGTCGGTGTTAGCTGTATTGCCAAGGTGTTTCTTTCTCCCAACCAGGCGGCTGACAGAAACTAAGCCGCCGCTGGGGAATACCCGTGTTGTAACCTCGAAGTCGAAACTGCAAGGAACAGAATCCCAGGATCGGCCGGGGCCTAGAATTAGCAGGAATTGTAAGGTGTCCGGACTTTACGGTTTTCGTGAGAACATTCAGAATTGATTCGGCTTTGTCGAGTATGGAATGCAGTTTCGGGCGTCGGCCAACAAGAGGACCGGTTTCTCACCAGCTGTGTCTTAAATATGACGTACGTCATACGCAAGACGAGAACAGCCTGAGAATGGTAGACAAACAGCTAAAACGCCCAATGCTTTGCCGCCGTGAAAAGCAAGGAGCCATCAACAAATGAGTAGCCAACTAGATGTCCGGGACCTTCACGTCAAGATCGAAGACAAAGAGATCCTGAAAGGCGTCGATCTTTCTGTCGAGCAGGGCAAGATACAC
>VBBT01000035.1 GCA_005881695.1 Candidatus Bathyarchaeota archaeon
GGAGAGGAGATCGTTCTTCAGATCTTTGAGTGCCTCGCTCACTCTCGGGAGTTCCTTCTTTAGAGGACGTAGTATATACCTAGGTGCTTCGTTTGGTTCAGCATCGGGCTTTGCTGAGAAGGCTTCCTTCTTCAGGTCTCTCATTAGCTCGTTAAGTTCACCCTCGGGACTTGCCGAGGGCATTTCATTGTTTAGGTCTCTCTCTGGTTCATGGAGCATGAACTCGCTTGGTGGGAGGGATACATTCTTCTCTGAGAACCTTCGCGCGAACCTAAGCACAAAGGGGACTGTCTCGGGACACTATGAATGTCAAGTGAACCCGATTGTCAATTGTGGTGCTGTTACTTCGTCCTTCTTATTGCTAGTAATTGCTATGATTGCTATCATTGCGCTGGTTTTTGGTATCTATGCAACTAGACAATATTGGCAATCTCCTACTCACCGAGAGGTGAAGGCTGAGACGCCTGAGTATTTCATTGATAGGAAAGAGAAGGTCGTCGAGGACGAAGAAGGCTGGGAAACAAAAGCTTTCGAAGACAAAGAAGACAGGGAGAAGAAGGACGATGACTAGAAAGTGAAATGTTCGTCCAACTTATACTGGCGGGTAGTAGTGCTGTATTCCAAGCAAAACATACTCGACGGCTATGGCAGCGATGAAGAGCGCCATTATTCTCGCGATAACCGCGGAACCTGTCTTTCCTAATATCCGATAGATTCTGTCGGTAAGTCTGAGGACCACCCAACTCAAAGACATAACGATCACTATGGCGATCAGCGCTATCGCTATTCCAGACGACTGGATCGAGATCATTGTTGTCGTGATCGCTCCTGGACCTACTAGTAGTGGGAATGCGATCGGAAAGACCGCAGTTTCCTCTATTGAGGAGAGGGCTTGTTTGTCTGTTCGTTCTCCTCTAAAGATTATGTCGATGGCCAAGATGAACAGAATGAATCCCCCAGCGATCTGAAAACTGGGGAGGGTGATCCCGAACAGTAGCAGGAGTTCTTGACCAACCAGTGCAAAAGCGGCGAGCAAGACTGCCCCAACGATCGCCGCTGTTCTGAAAACCCTCTTCTTCTCCATAGGGGTCAATGTCTTAGTGAGATTCGCAAATATCGGGACAGGACCTATCGGATCCACGATTACAAAGAGCGCGACGGTTGCTTTCAACAGTTCAAAGAGAAAATCACCAGGAGCCAAAGATTCTTGCCAGCTTCGCGATGGGACGTCCAGACGCCTAACTGGTGAGAATTAAACTACAGCTTGTGGAATTCTTGAAGGTAAACAAAAAAAGAACAGTCTTCTGCGCCCCGGACTAACGTAGTGGTGGGCCGGGTGGGATTCGAACCCACGACCTTCGCCGTGTGAGGGCGACGTCCGTTCTGTGCGATCTTTTGCTTACCAGGCTAGACTACCGGCCCATTGAGTCTCCAAGCCCAGCAATGTCACGGGAGAAGCTGGTTGTATATCCTATCTTCGATGAATCGAGTAGGGGCCGGTTTTTGGCCTGCTCGAGTTAGCTTAGTAGTCGCACGTTTGTTCCGTGCGGATTTTCTTCGACAAGTCGTGATAACGGAATGCATCGCCCACCTGCCTTGCCCACCTTAACCAAGGCTTTTGGCGAAAATTTGTAGGCCGCTATCGTAACCTTAGCATTCGGATCGCCTGATCCAAGTACCTTGCCCGGTACAACGACAACGTCGCCGTCCTTAGCATGTCTTGAGACTTGCCCGAGATTCAGAACAATTCTGGAGCGACGAGATTTCGCGAGATACTTGGCAACTGTAAGCCAGAGCGGAGCTTGGTACTTCCGCCCAGCGCTTCGCAAATAGCCTATCGTGTGCAGCAGTTCTGGATTTGTTGGACCTCGCTTAACCATCTAGGGATCACTTCAGGGTGGGGGAAGGCTGATACGCCGTTTCGGTCTCAATAAAGCCTTTCGCGAGAAAATGCTCACTCAGAGGCCTTCATACCAGCACTAGAGCGTCCAACTGTTTGTATCTTGATTATTTCCGTCCCGCCAGTCGGTCCTTTCGGGTCTCCTGCCACAATCGCGATCCTATCACCTCTGCCCGCCATGCCCAGTCTCACTACGGCTCCCTCCGCCTCCCTGAATATGGTCTCGATCGAATCGAACTCTCTGCAAGCGATCGGATGGACGCCCCATGAGAGGAGGAGTTGCCGCTGGACTTTCCGTCTGCTAGACATTGCGATGATAGGTAGCGGAGGTCTATACTTGGACACTCGACGAGCCGTCTTCCCAGTTCTCGTCGGAGCAATTATCGCCTTCGCGCCAACCTGCGTCGCGGTCTCGCATGCGGCCAATGCCAAGGCATCCTCCTTACTATGCTCAGACCATCCCTTCCTGGCTCCTGAAATCTCCCGTGGGAGGAACCTCTCAGTCTCCTCTGCCACACGGGACAATACCTCTACCGCTTCAACGGGATACTTGCCGACGGCGGTTTCTTCGGCCAACATCAATGCATCCGTGCCATCGATAATCGCATTTGCAGTATCGGTTACCTCGGCTCTGGTTGGTGTTGGAGACATTAGCATCGACTCCAGCATTTGTGTCGCTGTAATCACGGGCTTTCCAAATCGGTTAGCTTCCTGAATGATCATCTTCTGAACTACAGGAACCCGTTCCACTTTCAACTCTACACCAAGATCTCCCCTGGCAACCATGACACCGTCAGATTCCTGCACGATCGGTCCCAGGTTTTGAACGGCTTCTCTCTTCTCGATCTTTGCAATAATGAACACGTTTCGGCTATGCCTTTCTGCTATTCTCCTTGCTGTCTTGATATCTTCGGCGGTTTGGACGAACGAGACCGCAACAATATCCACATCATGTTCCATTCCGAAACGGAGATGTTTTGCATCCTCGTCTGTTATCGCAGGAAGACGTATTCCTAGTCTGGGAATATTCACTCCTTTTCCAGAAACCAAGTCGCCACCGGTAAGGACTCGTCCCTCGACCAAGTTCTTGCGGACACCTTCGACTTCTATGGCGATTGTACCGTCTGAGAGATAGATCAGATCTCCCTTTTTAACCGCTTTTGGAAGGTCGGGGTAGATGATCGGTATCTGTCCCTCTTGCTCAGTCTTCTCGGTTGTCAGGATGGCATGGTCGGACCTTTTCAGATGAATTGGTTCCTTGGGGAGTTTGCCTACTCGCAGCTTCGGGCCGGGGAGGTCCTGTAGAATCGCAACAGGCCAGCCGACCTTCTGGCTGACCGTTCTTATCATTCGAATGTTTCGACCGTGTTCTTCGTAGGTTCCGTGTGAGAAGTTGATCCGGGCTACGTCCATTCCCGCCTTGATCATGCGTGCTAAAACGTGGGGATCTGATGATGCCGGGCCGATTGTGCAGATGATCTTTGTGGCGATCTTACGAGTTGGAAGTTTCAATCTGACCCCGGGCCTTTCGCTCTCTTACGTGTGGCTGAGAGCAATCAAGGGCCTAATCTAGCTTATCCAACGAATGGGTCTACACGGGGCTTGCTCTTTGCTGCAATTGAATCCCACGGAGAAATGTTTGGATCGCACTAGTCACTTTCTCCGGTTGCTCCAGTGTTGAGATGTGCCCCGCATTCGGAACGATTACAAGCTTTGAGCCTACAATCCTACTCGCTATTCTCTTCGCATCGTCCACGGTTGTCAGCTCATCTCTTTCTCCGACGATTATCAAAGTTGGAACACGTATCTCATCAAGCAACGGGGTTGAGTCCGATCGATCTGCAAGGCCTTTGAGCCCTCCTATGATCCCTATCGGACTCATCGCTTCGATCGTTTTTCGCGCATCCTTGACGATAGACGCATTGGTCTCCACGCTCTGCTTACTAAACAGTCTTGGCAACATTCGATCCGCGAAACTTGCAACTCCCTTCCTAACGACCAGGCCCGCCATTTCCATTCGTCCCAACCTGGCCTGAGGCGTGTCAGCTTCCGCCTTCGTATCAACAAGAATCAAGGCCTGAATGTCCTCCGGAAACAACCTTCTGTACGCAAATGCAACGTAGCCACCCATCGAGATTCCTCCAAGTACAATGTTCTTGACGCCGAGATTTTCCACTAGATCTTTGATATCGCTTGCTAGCAAGTCCATGCTGTACGATTCATCGGTTGCTTCAGACTGACCGTGTCCTCTAAAATCAGGCGTTATCACCCAATATTCCTTGGATAGTTCCTCCGCCTGCGGCCGCCAGACGTTATGATCTAACGGGAATGCGTGTAGTAGGACTACTGGCGGGTTCTGGTCGTTACCTCTAGTCTCGTAGTATAGGTTGCAGTTGTTAATTCGAATTGTTGGCAAAGCCAGTTCCAGAACGAGTAAGAACGGTTAGAGATAGACTTGTGGACTATACGAAAATCACGAGCCATGTTCGTCTTGCGACCCTGGCCCCATCTTGCCTAGTTCGGGCGGGTAATTCTTCGATCTTCATATCGGGTTGAATCGTCCGGCAGCCTTTAACACTCTGAGAGCGTTCAGGGTTATCATCTCATTTGGTCCGCTGCGGCCCCAGTCTACAACATCTGTAGATGGAGGCTCCCACCATTCCCGACTTGAGGGTCTACCTCCTTTTCCACCGTTGAGGCGACGCCAGTAATATGCTCCAGGCTGCCATCTACCATCCTTACGTCTCCGGCGCAGGATGATGTCCAAAGCCTCTCGGGTTCGTGGATCGCTAATCTTTCCTGCTCTCGAAACGATTAGAGCACCCTGAAGGATGTCATAGTGCCAATAGGCGGGATAGTGCAGCTTCAGCCATTCCTCGTTGATGATCCTGCCGCTGCTACACGACCGGA
>VBBT01000077.1 GCA_005881695.1 Candidatus Bathyarchaeota archaeon
AAGCTGTATCGAATGAGCGGTAGTAGATATCCCGTCGCGATCGATGTGGAGATGGCAGAGGATCACAATCAAATGTTCAGGATTCTATCGCTCATCCTTGACTCGCTGCCCCGCGATGAGTCCTGGCTAGTTTTTCTCCCCACAAGACGCCTGGTGGAAAGGTATGCCAGCAGCTACGGCGGCGTTTACATTCACGGAGGCCTTGAAGGTTCAGAGATCAATAGGATCCAGCAACGAGCCGAACATGATAAGAATCTGAGAATCTTTGCGACAAACGTAATCGCTTCCTCGGTGAACATTTACGTGGATAACGTGTTGATATTAGATGATGTGATTGACGGCCAAGACACGCTGGGACAGAAGACACTCCACTACAAGAAGATAGACAACAACTCCATTCTACAGATGATGGGCAGAGTCGGTCGCTTCAAGCCCGGTCGGGCTGTCATAGTTACTGATACGCCCTTACGAAGGAAGATCGACCCGATACCGGTGCGCAAGGCTCTCGAAACCGAAACTCCCTTTGATCTAGTACTTCTCATGTCCAAGTATGGCCTCATACTCTCAGAGCTGGAGTTCATGTCAAGGGTAGATCATCGCGAAGTTGCATTTGCAGAGGACTGGCTCATTGAAATTGGAGCAATCGACCGCCGCACCCGAAAAGCTACCTGGAAGGGACTCTTAATGAGCGAAATCCCATACGAGCCTGACTTTTCACATATGATCTCTAGCGCCCTGATCTCAGGTGATTATGATATGGCCAGATTTCTCCTGGCCAGCGGCTCTTTCGGCGATTCGCTTAACCATGCTTACAAATCAGATTCTGAGGCCATTGCCCGCCGGTTCTTGTATAGCTTAGACAAGACAAACGAGCTTAACATCAAAGCGCATCTTCTGAAAGGGTACGTGGAAGATAGTGAGGGATCATTCATCGCAAAGCTGACTGCGAACGGACTCTTCACCGGATATGTCGAGGAGGCCTGGAAGAACTATGAAGCAGCTAGAGACGTGCTGAATGACCTGCTACTTTCTTCAAAGAAGAAGCCCATACCCAAAGAGGTCGCAGTAGATCCCGAGGTTACCAAGCTCAGGCCATATCTCGAAGACTCTTTGTCGTTCGAAAGATTCCGCCCAAACGAAAGCAACGGTCACGACCTGCGCGAAATGAACATCGAAGGTCAGTTCTTCGCCAGAACTCTGACAATCAACTACAAACGTATCTTGTTCGACATAGTTGGCTTGAGAGATTCAAGTAAGGCACAAACGAGACACTGCTTGATCCGTAGTCGACGTACTCATCGTCGCCGAACCAGGCGATGAGACCGCGGGGTGACTACTTCTTCCTATTCTTCTTCTTAATCGGCTTAGCCTTAACGGTCTTCTTTTCCCCGTCCGAATTCTCTTTCCGGTTGGGCTGCCCTTTACCCTTGGTGATCAGGGTCCGCAGACTACTGTTAACATAGCCGCCCCATGCGTTTGCACAAGCATCATAACACTCAACCTCGGGGACCAAACCTAGGTGAGAAAAGCGGACTTCGGTTTTGTCACCTTTCTTACCGATTTCAAAAGTGATTTTTGTACCGTTCCACTCGCTTTTGTCTTCAATAAAATTGAGATAGCTGTCTAAAACATGCCAAACGACTTTTTTGCCAGGAACTAGTTCTGTTATCTTCTGTTTCGAATAATGGACGTCTTTGTAACGATACGTCCACTCATCGCCGAGTTTGTTCGTACTGCCTTCAATGTTTCCTGACCACCATCCGCGAACATTGTTGATGGCAGCGAAGGCTTCATCCGGAGTTTGGTTTACGGTGAAGGTAGTCGAGTAATTTTGGGACTTCACGATGGTCTCCTCTAAAGCTAACTGTTTAGTGTTTTTTAAGTGTTCTCGCCCGCGGAACCATCCCGAACAATTGTTTGTGGCTGATTGTTGCGCGTTTACAGCCGTAAGCTATTGCCCAGCGCTCTCGAAGTTCCAGAGCCGCTTGTTGTTCTAACAGTAAAGGTAGTGCAGCCGATGAAGCAGCGAAACTGTCCGTTGGAAAGAGACTGAGAGTTTCACTAGAACCCCTTGAGTAGAAGCGTCAGTCTCTCTTCCCGAGCGATCTCACAGTTTTTCCTGTTTCTCAGCTCTTGAAATTACGTTTGGAGGTAGAACCTTCAGCCCTGCTTCAGTCATCTTCCTTTTCCTAATCAATTCTAGGACTCTCGTGATGTTGTAACGGGACCAGTTCATGCTCTTCCTGGGAGTGAACCGAACAAGACTTCTAGTAGCATCTAAGGGCTTGATTCTACTGTCAATCCATCCATAGCAAAGAGCCTCTTCAAGCGCTTGGTTGTAATGGACCCTGTAAGAGTCGCCGCCTGCGCTCTTCTTAGGCAAGACCAGCCAGATCTCCGTCTTCTCATCATGGTTGACCCTAAGCCATCGTCGCCATTCCCTGCGATCTTCGAAGACTATGTTCTCGACTTTCTCTTTCATCATCTCAAAGAACCACTCCAGGGGGTCAAAGTCTCGTCCCAGCTAAGTGCTCTAATCTCCGATAAGGCACGTAAAAAAGAAGGGAGAGGTATTGTGGTTGTTGGTCCGCTTAGCCCGTGAAGAAGAAGAATATGTCCGAGTCGTTCTTTCCAGGGGTGACGCCGGTGAAGACCGCGTATTGGTGTCCATTGACGACGGTTACGTTGATGTAGTCTCCGATGAATGAACCTGTTCCGAAGAAGGCGTTGTCGAAGTTCGACGCGAACCCTGCTGCGTCTACTTCCTTGTAACTGGCTAGGTCGCTAGTTGTGGATATGGTTGTGCGGGCTAGTTTGTTGGGAACAGGGCTCGTATCGTATCGTCTGTCATGGTATAGGAATGTGACCTGTCCGTTGGCGTCATTGACTGCGACCCATGGGAACCATTGGTCGATATTGTTGGCGGGCAATACCGATGGCTTGTCTTGGTTCACTTTGATAGGCCCCGTCCAGCTTGCGCCTCCGTTACTTGACTTTACAGCGAATACGTCGGTGTCCGTGCTCAAGCCAGTCGGGCATGCATAGCCGCTGGACCTAGGTCCAACGGTCACGCCGGGGAACATGCCTGCCTTTGCCCTATCGTCAGACCATGTGACATACAGTACATCGTTGGCAGGGTTATTGTCTCCATCGTGCCTGATCGCCATGTTGCCGGCAGATATCACCCTGAAGTTGCTGTTGCAGAGAGTTTGCCTCCCTTGTCCACCGGTCGTCTGTGTAGGATAGTCGTTCGCCCCGTCGTAGATTGTACCGACTGCCTGGTGCGGCGATGTTGACGCCATGTTGGTCGCCGGGTTGTAGGTCGCGACAAGATACTGGTTTCGGAACTCGAGAAGCACTGGGTCGTTTTCCTGGTTCTCGAACGCTATGTAGACAGATCCGTCCGAACCCACCACAGGGACTGAAAACTGGTTCTCGTTGCATGTTCCAGTATTTGCAGGGTTGAAAGGATGCATGCAGAAGGTCGCTGAGGAGCCACTGACCTCAATCGGCGATGAGAAAGTGTTGCCTCTGTTGTCTGAGTAGGCAAGCTCGATGGGCGATTTCATGTAGACAATTGCCAGCGGGTCGAACTTGAACTGCGTCCAGGACACGTATATTCTACCATAGAAACTGCTGGCGGGGTTGTTGTCCACGATTACGTATTCCTTGTCGTTGAAGACGCTGCAGTCGGAGGACTTGTCCCAGTAAACCACTGTTCTGAGCCCGTTGGGCGGTGCGAACGGGGGCGCCACTGGTCTCGTCCAGTCAACACCGTTGCTCGACCTGAAGAGGAAGACGCCGTTCTCGCAGTTGACAGCACTGAACCCTAGGCTGGTGTAGTAGTACTCGTTGTACCGGGCGCTGTAAACAAGCGCGGCATCCCCAGTTCCAACCGGAGGCTCAATAACCGACCCTGGCGGGCAACCGTCCGCGGATACAAGCCTACCGCACAGTAACGGGAATGGTGGGAAGTAGGTGTCAACAGGAACGGGTGCACCCTGTACGTGGGAATAGACTCCGCCACCAATTGGGACGCCGATTCCATAGTCGTTTGCTCCGACTACTTCTTGGCCTGTTGTTGGATTGACTGTTATTGAGGGCTCGTTCTGAGGTCTCTGGTTGAAGTCCTTGTTGAGCTGGCTCCCTCGAACTCCCACCTGCTGCTGATCCTGTTGCACATCTATGCTGGGCGAGACGAATCCAAGGTCATTCACATCGGCGAAATGGGAATGTAGCGCGATTTCCGAGAGAGGTGGTATGCCGAGGGTCTGAACCGCCCTAGCTTTGTAAGAGGTTGGGACAACGACGCCTACAAGGAGAAGCATTGCAAGAATTGCAAAGAGTATTTTCTTGTTTCGGGCTGTTCTTGTGAGGAATACTATTATTCTTCCTCGATTCATGCCTCCCGAGTTTCTTAGGGCTAGCGATAAAAACGATGTTCAGCAGCGGAATATTCTCGGAGTCTGATATATCACAATTCGGAATATCCAGTTTCTGCTGGAAATGTCCGCTTTGGACAACGGGGAGGCATACCGCCGGGTCGACTCTGTGACAGGCCCACAAAAAAAAACTCATCGAAGAGTAGCGCCGGCGGATTACCGCAGTTTGCTGTT
>VBBT01000106.1 GCA_005881695.1 Candidatus Bathyarchaeota archaeon
GTAAAAGATCCCGCCATTCTCCTCCCCTCCCAGCAACGCGCCTACTCTTACTATTGTTCTTGACACCTCAATACTTCCCACCTTTGTAAGGATCAGCTTGCCCTTCCGCTTCTTAGCAATCTCCGATACCACCATCGAGGTGTTGATCGGTGTCACAATCTTAGCGCCAGGATGGTTCCTAAGCAATTCGTCTTCAACGAGCGCAAGAGTACGATCCCCAGGCTGAACCACGCCTGTCTCGTCGACAAAGATGGCCCTGTCACCGTCCCCGTCATGAGCGATTCCCAAATCGGCCCCTTCCTCCCTTACAATCTTCGAGAGAGAACCAAGGTTCTCAGGCCGCGGCTCCGAATTCCGACCCGGGAACTCACCATCAATCACATCATTAACACCAATCACACGTGCCCCGAGCTTTCTAAGCAGCCTTGGGGTCGTGAGCGCTGAGACCCCGTTTCCCGTATCGACGACGATCTTCAGATTCCCGACTCCGTCTCTGGCAAGGACTTGGCTCTCAAGCTTCTCGAAATAGGATCCTATTCGTCCCTCTCTGATAACCCGCTGACCCGGCGGATTGCTTGCCCGCCACTTATCTCGGTGAATTAGGATCTCCATTTTCTCCTCCTTCGAACGAGGGATCTCGATCCCATCAGAATCAACTACCTTGAACCCGTTATATTCGGGCGGGTTATGACTCGCAGTAATCATCACTCCGGCCGAAGAGGAAGTATTCTTGACCATGAACTCCAACGCGGGGGTCGTGATCAAACCACGATCCTCCACATCTTTCCCTTGGGCGAGCAGACCCGCCGCTAATCCTTCCATAAGCATAGGACTAGAAAGACGACCATCCCTCCCGATCAGTACTCTCTCTTTTGGAAACAGAGTCCCCAGAGCTGAACCGACTCGGAAGGCCAGGCTCGAGCCTATCTCTTTGCCTGCGACCCCTCTGATCCCGTTGGTTCCGAAAAGCTTTGGTACTTTCACCATTCTGCTAGCCATCCTTCTCCCTAATCCTAGCAGAAGATAACCGAATTCGGAGACACCACTGATCCTGGTGGGATGCTTAGCTGTCCAGCTATTATCGACCCACTACCTATTCTCGATCCTCTACCGATTACCACCCTTTCGCCTATGACCGCGTCTTCGACAATCGTTTTCTCACCGATCGTAGTCTCTTCAAATACTATTGAATTCCGCACGATGGCACCATCTCCAAGAGTGACATTGTCACTGAGAATCGTGAGAGGGCCCACTTTCGCACCTACCCCCAGGCGCGCCTTTGTTCCCAAATATGTGGGCCAGATGATTTGCCTCCCGTTTTGCCTTTCATCAGGTTCTCCGGCCTTAAGCTCTTGCTTCGCCAAGAGTTCTCTGTTGGCCCGTACATATTCCGAAACCCTCCCAATGTCGTACCAGAATCCATCATGTATCCATGCTCGCATCCGTCCGTTCCGAACTAACTTAGGGAAAACGTCCCTCTCCAGGCTGACACATCGGCCAACTGGAATGGAACCTACCACGCCATGACTAAGCACGTACACCCCCGCATTTACCCGACCAGTGGCTGAGGGAACGGCCGATTTTTCCTCGAACTTCCTCACTATTCCGTCGGAATCGGTCGTAACTGAGCCATATGGAGAAGGGTCAAGAACAGAGACCAACGCAATTGTTGCGTCCGCCTTCTTCTCCTCATGTAACGCTAGCATACCTCTGATGTCGATATTGCTTACAATGTCACCGTTTATCGCGAAGAATGGATCGTCTTTGCTGAGAAGGTTGGCTGCAAGCCGAATGGGACCTGCGGTTCCCAAAGGCATCTCTTCAACCGAAAACGCCACCGTCACGCCTCCTACGCGGTGACCTACCTCGATCTTCAACCTATCCGAAAGATGATTGACTGCTAGGATGATCTTGTCAACTCCACCAGAGCTGAGCCAGCGAGCCATCGACTCAACGAGCGGCACCCCAACAATAGGGAATAACAACTTCGGCTTGGAACAGCTCAGAGGTCGCAACCTAGTTGCGAAACCTCCTGCAAGTATCAAACCTCTCAACTCTATCCTCTGCAACTCGTGAGCTTTCGATTCGTTAGTCCCCTATATTGTCTTTAGAGCCGGACACAGAATAGTTTGGAACTACCGATGTCCAAGAGCAACGGGTAGCAGGATAAGCTGGAAGGTTGATCCTGATGGTCAAGACCGGATTGTCATTCTCTCCTTGTCAGATTACTGGATTCTTTCGCATACATGATACCACGGGTGATCCGTTGAAGATCGGATCGACCGGGGCCGGAGTAAACCTTCAGCAGGGAGTGACAACTGCAGTAAGAATTAGCCGAGCCTCGCGAACGAAACTTGTAATCTCGTTCAACGGCAAGCCGCTCGCCCACCCAGTGGTTTCGCGGACAGTGGCTCAAGAACTCCTAGACGGATCATCGGAAGCATCGCTTGTGACTATCGACCACAGAAGCATTCTCCCAATGGGTTGCGGTTACGGGACGAGCGGCGCGGGAGCCCTCAGCCTATCTCTCGCGCTCAACGAAGCACTGGGTTCCGACTTGAGTCGCATCGAGGCTGCGCAGATCGCGCACAAGGCGGAAGTGAAGTATAGGACTGGCCTCGGGACCGTTACGTCCGCGTTCTATGGAGGACTAGTGATCCGAACCCGGCCCGGTGCGCCTGGATTCGCCGAAGTCAAGAAAATCATACCCCCGTCTTCGCTGAGAGTTGTTTCAGGCGCGTTCGGACCTATATCAACGGCGGGCGTTCTATCCAATTCTGGCTTGAAGAAAAGGATCAATCTCTGCGGAAGAGGACTTGTCTCTCTTCAAATCAAGGGCCCTGAGACGAATACTTTCATCAGATTATCACGAAGGTTTGCCGATTGCCTCGGAATACTCTCTCTCCGCTTGCGTGAAGCCATTTCGATAATGCAACGGAAACGGATTACATCTAGCATGATGATGATTGGGGAATCCCTTTTCACCGTAGTTCGAAGGGAACTCGTCTCTGAAGCCAAGTCGACGATCAAATCAGTGGGACTTACCCCGATTGTTAGCAAAATCGCTGAACACGGTGCTGTGGTGTTATGAGAATCTCACCCAACCACCCACGGTTTAGATCACTCGAGACCAGAGAGCGCCTGGTCAGAGGATTTCGAAGCGGGATAGTTGCTCCTCAAGGCTTGATTGCCCACGGGCGTGGAGAGGCATTCGATTACCTGTTTGGTGAAATCACACCAAAATCCTCCCGAGTGGCCACGAGAGCTGCGGTCGCGCTTCTATTGAACGCAAAAACCCCAGTCCTATCCATTAACGGTAACACCGCGGCCTTGGTACCGCGAGATATCGTCAAACTTGCGCGTTCAGTCCCGGCAGGGCTTGAGGTAAACCTGTTTCACAGAAACCTCGCACGAGAGCGAAGGATCGCGTCCTTGCTCAAGCACAATGGAGCGAGTCAAGTGCTTGGAGTGAACGCAACCTCCAGACTTAGGATACCAGGGGTTGCGAGCCTAAGGCGCAGCGTCGACGCAAAGGGAATCGGGGACGCTGATGTCGTATTGGTCCCGCTTGAAGATGGCGACCGAGCGGAAGCACTTAGAAAAGCGGGCAAGATGGTGATCGCGATAGACCTCAATCCTATGTCACGAACCTCCCGGGCCGCGACCGTTACTATTGTCGATAACATCATCAGGGCTATTCCAGAATTGGTCCGGATCACTTTGAGAATGAAACCCCTTTCGAAATCCCGATTGGATGCGATAGCTTCGAGCTTTGACAATGAGAGGAATCTTACAAGTGCGATGAAGGACATGATCCGATACATGCGAGGATGGGCCTAGAGTTGAGCGGAAATGCTCGCACGGAGAGAAAAAAGGTATCGGTTGCCGACTTTTCGAAAATGAAGACTCATGGTCAGCGTATCGTGATGGTAACGTCGTATGACTACCCGACTTCGACTATCGCGGATGACGTTGGAGTTGACTCGATCCTTGTGGGAGACTCTTACGGCATGGTAGTTCTTGGATATGATACGACGATTCCAGTAACGGTGGAAGAGCTTCTTCCAATATGCCGAGCAGTTAGAAGAGGCGCGAGCCATTCATTGCTTGTCGGCGACATGCCATTCCTAAGCTTCCAGATCTCTGAAGAAGATGCCATAAGAAACGCGGGACGTTTCATCAAAGAAGGAAGAATGGAAGCAGTCAAGATCGAAGGAGGAAGAGAAATGGCACACATAGCAAGGGCTGTTTCGAATGCGGGTATCCCGGTGCTTGGACACATTGGCCTAACGCCACAGACCTCAACTCTCCACGGAGGCTATAGGGTTCAAGGCAAGAACGCCGACTCTAGCGAGAGCCTCGTGAAGGATGCCAAGTCGCTGGAGGACGCGGGAGTATTCGGGATTGTTCTAGAAATGATAACAGAAGAAGTGGCCAGAGTCATCACACAAACGGTCTCAGTGCCAACCATCGGCATTGGATCAGGCAGATACTGCGATGGCCAAGTCCTGGTCTTGCACGACGTTCTAGGGCTCTATCCAAGATTTGTGCCAAAATTCGCGAAGCAATATGCAGATCTTGCCTCAACGATAAAAAAAGCCGTCGCGGAGTACGCATCTGACGTCCGTCAAGGCACCTTTCCGGAGGAGAAACACGTGTTCAAGATGGACGACGCTGAGCGAGACAAGCTAGATTTACGCCAGAAGTCCTGAAGACTTGCGTTTCGGCATTGTCGGGGCAGGGGCCATCGGTTGCCTATTCGGCGCAAGCTTAAGCCGGGCCGGCCACGATGTGACACTGATACATCGGGACCTATCTATCGTTCGAGCAATCCAGAAGAACGGCGTTAGTCTTCGAGAGACTGACAAAACGGTCACAAGGGTTCGAGTGCCCGTTCGAAGGGGCCCTACCCCGTTACCTGGAACTGAGGTTCTCATCATCGCAGTGAAAGCCTACGACACCAAAGCAGTGGCGGCAAGCTATCGCGGGATAGTGCCATTTGAGACGACAGTTTTGAGCCTTCAAAACGGACTAGGAAACATAGAGACATTGCAATCTGAGCTCAAGAACGAACTTCTCGCAGGTTCCACTACGGAAGGAGCGTTCTCGTTGGGTCCAGGCTCTGTGCTACACACAGGGAGAGGATTGACGGTCATCGGAGACCCACGAGGGACAAAGTCAGAAACCTGCTCGCGAATCAAGATTGCCTTTGAAGAAGCGAGATTTCGAACGAAAATTAGTTCCAACATGGCGGGGGTGCTATGGACTAAGGCCATAGTCAACGCCGCCATAAATCCCCTCTCAGGGTTGACAAGACTGTCCAATGACGCGCTGGCTAAGAGCGCAAAGATCCGGGAGATCGGCTTTCGAGTAATAGACGAGGGAATATCGGTTAGTCGTGCCGAACGCGTCATATTGGCGGGGGATCCGAGAAAACTCTGGCGAAGGATTCTGTTGTCGACCAGCGCTAACAAGTCATCAATGCTCCAAGACATTGAGAGAAGGAAGATGACTGAGATTAGACAATTGAACGGTGCAATTCTCTCGCGGGGAAAGAGGAGAGGGGTCGAAACCCCTACCAATGGGATCTTGACAAAACTAGTACTAGGGATCGAGGAATCATCGAACCCGTAGTCCTAAGGAGGGCTAGACGTTTCCCCGGAGCGGATCTATACTCAGTTTTGACAGGCCGTTTTCGTCTTGCCTGACTTCAGGGCAGTATCGCACACTCGAATAGCTTCTATCGCATCCTTACCCGACGGGATAGGGTCCAAGTCGTCACTCACAGCATGCATAAAGTACTCAAGTTCCAACCGTAGCGGTTCATCCCAACCTATGTATGGTTTGGTCATTGTTTTCGAATCTTCAACCGTAAGTTCTTGGGATATGTAGTCAAGATTTATCGTCGCCTCACTCCCGGTAATTATGAGAGTGCGAACTTTTCGCGGAGTCAACCAGTTTGCATCCAAGAAACCTGTAACGCCCCGACTGAATCGTAGCATGATTTCCGCATAGTCTTCAAAGGAATGCTTCAAGGATCCCGTCTGAGCGTAGACTACGGAGACCTTGTCCTCCAACAGGAACCTCATGATGTCAATATCGTGTATAGCGGTGTCCTTGATCACTCCTACGTCACCGATTCTGACCGGCCAACGAGCCACGCGCCTGCCTGTGGCAATGATGACCTCTCCAGCGGCCTTCTGGTCAAGTAGCTTCTTCACAAATCGAACGCCTGGGTTGAAACGTTCTATGAATCCCACCATAAGTTTCAATCCGGTTTTTGAGGCCATCGTGACCAGCTTGCCGGCCTGCACCTGATTGCCGGTCATTGGTTTCTCCACCAAGAGATTTTTTCCCGCCTCTAGGATCTGTGTCCCTACTTGGAAGTGCGTATGCGTAGGGGTGGCGACAGTCACTGCCTCTATTTCCGGAATCCGAAGCAGCTCCTTAGCGTCCGTGTACCATGGAACCGAATATTTGGAACCGACCTGTTTTGCTCGCTCCTGGTTGGAGTCGCAGATTCCGATAAGATTGCATTTGGGGCTTTGACGGAGAACCCGTACTTGGTTCTCGCCCCAGAATCCTGTGCCTATAACGCCAGCGCCGACACGTTTCAAATCCCCGAGCTGCCTCTTCCAATCGAAGTATAGAAGAGGCCGGCTCTCTCCACATTTGAAGCTTCCAGAACCCGTGACAGATCGCAAATTGCTCCTGGACGACCCATTTCCGAGGCCAATTTCTGCGGACTAATTTCCTCGAAGTCCATTCTGTCTAACGCTACCAACGCGCAAATCGCCTTCGAAGCAGCCCTCAGCGGCGTGTTCTCAACTCTAACGCTATCGCTGAGGACACCCCCTTCGAACCACCGATTATCCCTGCCCGGGTACACTGAAAGTATTGCACCCCTTCTTTCAAGCGTCTGAAGGATCAGCGGCGGATTCGGTTTCGGATCTCGGGGAGACTCCAGTCCGGTGAAACCCAAGATTGCAATTCTAGAGTGGCGAAAACGTTTTCCACAAAGAGACAGGGCATTCTTGATCATATCCAGCACTCTTTGCTCCCCGGCTTCATTGATCTTTCGCGCTGCACGAACAACGCCCATGCTTCCTCGGTTACCAGTGCCGCCGATTGCGATGCAGCTAGCAATCGCGTCTCTCGCGACGAAGGTTCTAGGGATTCCTAAGTTGTCGGTTCCAGATTGTCTGCACAGATCGAGAGCTTCGGAATAGTCCACATCATCTAATTCACACATGCTCGCGAGTTCGAACTCCAAAGCTCGCAGAACATCTCGATATACCGACCCGAATAGCCCGGCCGCCTCGGCGGCGCTGAGCTTTACGCTCGTACTCATAGAAGGGAATATTGAGAGAAAGATTTCCTGAGCTAACGTAGCTGCTTCTGTACCAAATCCAGCGGCGAGTTTAGGCTTCTCTTTGAATTTCTGAAGGGTCTCACCACTCCAAAACAAGGGGACGTAGCTTAATTGAACGTCTTTGCCAACGATGTGTCCGCTGTGTTTTTCGATCGTCTCTCGAAGAAAGGTACTAGTGAAGTTCGGCCGGCACAAGCCAGTGAACGTGAGGCTAGCCCCTTGCGGGAGAAACTTGCATAAGGTGCGAGTGGTTCTCTCAAGCTCGCTAAGCTCTCTCTGGCCCACAGCGTGGCTAGTTAGGACGACAATTGAGGGTGGAATCGTCGAGAGTTCTTCGACGTTCGACAGTAGGTGTGTAGTTCCTGCCTTTCGGTGAACCCCGAGCAACCATCTTGCCTCAACCAGCCCGCCAGTTTCCGTTCTCCTCGTCTTGGCTTCATCGAAATGTCCCACGAGCCAATTTTGTTGTCCCGCCTCTGCAAACAGAGTTGAAATCAAGAGGGCCTCTGGCTGGTTTCCCACGATTGCGATCTTAGATTCAGAAAGTTGATTGCTCGTTCGAAACCACCATAATCTCGCGGGAGCCGCTACTGCTCCCTTGTGTGGGTTAACGAATTGACACGAATCCATTACAATATTGCCAGCCTGACAGGGAGAAGTTGCTGTCCTCACGAGATGGTGTCAATAGCCAGTTAATACGAATAGTATTAACCTTCCTCACAGAAAAAAAGTTAGAGGTTCGAATTATTTTGCGTCTTTTATCTATTCGTCGTTAAGCATTGGCGACTACTCGGAAAATATATTATGGAAGTCTGGATTGAAGTTCTCACGCCGAAACAGGCTCTTTTGTTCGAGCCGCTGCGCCGCATGCCAAAGGTCATGCTTTACAGGGCTTTGGATCCACCCGCTTGGCTGAAACGTCATCATCCCAAAAAGAATGTCTTAAGAAGTTGCACCTGACGGTGGTCACGCCTATCGTCGTTTTCAGAACCTAGGAAGCATTCGAATCCTATCTAATGGGGAAAGCGAGTGACAAAGAGCCTGTCGTAGGGCCAGTCATCGACGAATTGCTGAGGCTGCGGTTGGAATGCCAAGTGGTCCTCTTTACAAGGTACAAGAGGCAAGCTTCCGTGATAAGGATCCGATTCGGCGAGAGCATTGCTTTGGTTAATAGGATAGTCGATGCCACGAGCTTACTTTCCTATTCGTCAGCTTTCATCAGGTCCGCCGGAACAATGACTGCAGAAACTGCTCTGTTGGGGATTACCTCGATTTTCTGTTTTTCCGAGTCCTAAGTCGTTGTACATCCAGTGTTGGGAACAGCTAGGTCTAGTCGAGACGATTCGGTCGCGCGAGAGGTTCCATTGGAGTGGGCAGGCAGACCTATAGAGACTACCACGTAGCGAAGCCCGACCGGGCAAACTGCTGCATTCCTTGATTCGATTCTCGGTAGGACTGCGCCAGTTGGATCATACAATCCTTCAACTTTGGGATTCCAGAGAGCCTACTGACCGACAAGCTCCCGTAAGATGGCGGAATTTCGGTGGAACCTTGAGAAGTGTCAAACCTCGAAGAAAGGAGTGGAAACTCTTGTTCTGCCCCTTGCAACGTGTCTTCTCCGAACTTTTTCGTTCGAAGCACATCAAACACATAAAAGAGCAATATATGGATCACGGAACGGACAGCCGGTAAGATTGTCGACGTAAGAATTGGTCGAGATTGAAAAGGGATTGCAATGAGTGGGCCGTCGTGGCGGATGATCCACCATGACGATTGACGGATTGCGCGTACTAGTGACTGGCGGGTGTGGCTTCATCGGCTCTCACATAACCCAAAGTCTCTCTAACAAAGGTGCGCAAGTAATTGCCTTTGATAACTTCAGTAGCGGATACAGGGAAAACCTTGAGGGACTGTCTGGAGACGTCCGAATAATCCAGGGAGACATTATGGACTATCGCAAGCTCTCGCGGGCCTGCAAGGGGCTTGATGTAATTTCGCACCAGGCAGCACAACTGGAAATAACCAAGGCCCTGGCGGACCCCATTACGGATCTCAAGGTTAACACCGAGGGTACCCTTAATGTGTTTAGAGCAGCGGTCGAAAACGGCATCCGCAAGATTATCTACGCCTCCTCCGCGGGAGTGTACGGAGAAGCCCGGACGCTTCCCCAGACAGAAGAGCATCCGACTGACCCAAACTGGCCTTATGGCGTTAGCAAATTAGCCGGGGAAAAATACGCCGACATATACTCCAAATACTACGGAATCGAGATAAGCTGTCTCAGATACGGAATAGTGTACGGACCTAGAGAATGGTACGGAAGGGTATTGACTCTATTCTTGCGAAGGGCCTTGGAAGGAAAGCCTCCAGTCTTATGGGGCGGGGACCAGATCAGAGACTTCATCTTCGTGACGGATGTCGTTGACTTCCATAATCGCCTATTAGAAGAGAGCGATCGAGCCGTGGGAGTTTTTAATGTGGGCTCCGGACAAGGAACCACCATAAGAAACCTGGCTGAACTTGTAGTAGAGACATATCACCTTGAGGAGCCCAAATACGAGGATACTGGGGAGGGAGAAATGTCTAAGGAAGTGAAGGGAAGGAAAAGGTTACCTCTAGAACTGAAGCGAATGGTTTTGGACAATTCCAAGGCAAAGAAACTAGGTTGGCGACCCGAAGTCTCTCTCATAGAAGGGATAAAGAAAGAGTACGCATGGCTCCAGAACAACGTTCACAGATGGAAAGAATTGCGCTATTGACCTCCGATACGTCTGGGCCAACCCAGGCCGCGACCTGCTTCCCTAGCATTGCTCGGGTTTGGCGGCACCGCTCGCGCAGATTCGAAGGTCGTTCTTGCGAATGAGCGAACTCCGAATCTGGATTGACATCATGACACCCAAGCAGGCCCTCTTCTTTACGCCTCTAGTAGAAGAGCTGAACAAGCTAGGACACCTGACATACCTCACTTCGAGGCATTACCGTGAGGTAGAGGGTTTAATCAAGAAATTGCCTCTCAACGTCTCCTTTATTGGCAGACATGGAGGTGCCTCATTGCTTGGGAAGCTGGTTGCCAGCAGTGAGAGAATACGAGACCTAGCGGACCTAGTGCCGAGCTGGGCACCAAACCTCGCGGTGCATTTTGCTTCACCAGAATGCGCCAGAGTCGCCTATGGTCTCAAGATACCCCAAGTATGCATTTCCGACTGTCCACACACGGTTAACGTGAACAAACTTACCCTACCCCTAGTAGACCATCTAATGACCCCATGGGTTATTCCATATCATGCCTGGAGGAATTATGGGGTCGACCGGAAGAAAATCGTCAGATACAAAGCTCTTGATCCAGCTGCTTGGCTAAAGCGCGGTAGCGTAGCTTCGATGGACCTCAAGGAGGTAGGAGCAGATCCCAGTAGGAAGACAATAACAGTCAGGTATGAAGAGAGTTACGCATCGTACCTTTTAGACAAGGACAAGGGCTGGGGAATCGGCGTTATCGACGCTCTCACTTCTCACTTCAAGGATCATAACATCATCGTGTTGGCCCGATATGAGGATCAGATATTGCAACTGGCGGAGAGGTATGGGGGTAAAATCATCTTGCCGCGAGAAATGTTGGATGGGGTTTCCCTCCTGAAAGCGTCTGATTTGTTCATCGGCATGGGTGGCACGATGACAATGGAAGCCGCGCTACTAGGAGTTCCCGCGGTATCGGCTTACCAAGGCGGGAAGCTGTATTACATCTCATACTTGGTCAAACAAGGGTTGATAGAGGAAACGAAGGAATTGAAACATTTGACGAAGATCGCGGAAACATTGCTGGTTGAAACTACACAGAGAAAGCGGATCCGTGAGAAAGCTGAGGAAATACTCCAGAAGATGGAAGACCCCGTCACCAAGATTCTTAGCGTTGTTGAACGCGCGAGCCAATAGAGAATATGAGCGATTCTACGTCTGCGTTGGCCGACAAGATCCGATCAAAGAGCGCGAAAGTATGCGTGGTAGGGCTTGGGTATGTTGGCGTCCCTCTATCAGTCGCTTCCGCTCAAGCAGGCTTCCGTGTCGTCGGTGTAGATGTAGAAAAAGAAAAAGTCTCTATGATAAACGACGGAGTCTGCTACGTCGAGGACGCTTACAGCGAGGAGCAGCTTCCTGAGCTTGTCAAAGCCGGATCCATCAGGGCGACAGCAAGCCTGTCCGACGGGGCGGACGATTCCGATGTAATCCTCGTCTGTGTGCCAACGCCTCTTGATTCGAGAGGGGAACCGGACCTGTCCTATCTTCGGTCTGTAGGCAGGGGGCTCTCAAAGACACTTAAGCGATTCAAACTGATTATTGTCGAGAGCACCAGCTTCCCGGGTACCACGAGAGACATTTTCTTGCCCTTGTTGGAACGGACCGGGAAGAAAGCGACGCTGGACTTTGCCCTCGTCTACTCTCCCGAACGAATCGACTATGGTAATGCGAAGTTCGGTGTCAGAAATATCCCAAAGGTGGTCGGAGGCATCGATGAGGAGTCGACTCGACTAGGGGCCGAATTCTACAAATCGATACTGGACGCTCCCGTCGTCACCGTAGGAAGCCCTTCAGTGGCGGAAGCAACTAAAATGCTGGAAAACATATTCCGCTATGTGAATATCGCGTTAGTAAACGAGTTAGCAGTCCTTCACGAGATCTTGGGGGTTGACTTCGTCGAGGCGATAAATGCAGCCGCCACGAAACCATTTGGATTCATGCCACACTATCCAGGTCCTGGGGTCGGAGGCCACTGCATTCCGAAGGACCCGTTTTATCTCGTTTTCAAAGCAAAACAAGCCGGATTCTCCCTGCGCCTTGTATCTGCCTCGAAGGCCGTCAACCAAATGATGCCAATTCATACGATTGAACGGTTGGCCAAGGCGCTGAGGGCCGGCAAGAAAAGTCTACCGAACGCCACAGTAGTCATTTGGGGCCTTGCTTACAAAGGCGAAGTAAAAGATACTCGAAGAAGCCCTAGCTTAGAGCTTCTCGAACTCCTCAAACAATCCAGAGCAAGAATTCGGGTCTTTGATCCTTACGTTCCACGTGTTATAGTGGGAGGCAAGACTTACGAATCCAGCAGCACCGAAATCGAATCCGTCCGAGACGCGGACGCACTCATGATCGCAACTGCACACAACGCATTTCGAACTGCCAACCTTTCGAAAATAAGGAGCCTTATGCGTGATAGACCTATCCTATACGATACAAGAAACCTTCGAACTAGGAGAGAATGCGAGGAAGCCGGATTCACTTACCTTGCAACAGGACGACCGTAGAATCATCATACGTCAGAAAAGGAAACCGAGTCAACACTTGACTCGGATGAATCGAATTCACATTAACAGTTACCCTTATCCGAGAAGGCGTAGCGCTACATATTCCAAGGAATTGCGTTGAAGAGACGGTTGATGGATATTCTCGCTTGCCCGATTGACAAACATTACCCCCTCGATCTACATGTATTCCAAGAGAAGGAAGAGATCGTCGAAGGATTACTTGTATGTTCCGAGTGCAGACGCTGGTATCCAATCATCGATGAGATACCGCAGCTACTTCCCGACGATTTACGCGAGCAGAGGGAAGAACTATCCTGGCTCAGCAAGTGGAAAGATAACGCCCCACCTCAAGTGTTGAGGGAAGGAAAACCCTTCAACCTACAATTGTCACGCTGAAGAAACCGATTGGGTCCGTATCGGGACCTCGGGGAGATCATACCAACGTTTCTTCTCCCCAACCTTGTCGCGCAATTTCCACCTGAACGACTTCGGGACCGTCTCAATCGCATGCAGAAGCTGGTTGATTCGGGCTTCGAGGATTTGCTTAGCTTCAGGTTCTATCTCATACTTCGAGAGGAAAGTCAGGAGCTTCCTTAGCGTTAGAGAGATGGTCTTGCATAATCCCCAATCGTCTGCACACAAAGTCGAAACATAGCGAGCATCAATTACCTCCCTATCTACGGAATCGATTCTTTCAACTACATCGTGGTCCTTTAGAATCGCGATTAGGTCTCGGATATCCTTCTCATTAGTTTCTACAACCTGGAGTTTCGTCAAGAGCAAGTCGGAGATAGGTATGGTATAGTCATCAAGAGTAAGCCTGTCTCCGAGATGAAGAGTATGGCACATTCTAAATACATCTAGGAAAATGTCTACCACCCTCAGATTCTTTGAGTCTTCGAAGATCAACCTAGTCGCACCATGGAGGGCGTTGAACCTTTGGTTAGGCTCATAGCCCAGATCCAAGAAAAGTTTCCTGATTTCCCGACCTTGTTTCTCTCTTCCGAAGAAATCTAGGTCGGGGTAAGACCTCTGGAGCGACCGGTGCGTTGCGCTCGGACAATGGTACTTAACGGCAACTCCGCCGAAGAGCCTAAGAATGATCCCCCTCTCCTTTGCTTCGTCCAGTACACGTTTGGCCTCATCAGATATTGCCGATTGCATGATTGAGCAGCTGCTTCTATCCTACCCGAAGGATTGTAGTCTCGTTTCGTACTTAAATTTCGTAGAACCCCAGATGGTACGCCAACGATCACCCTAGACAATTTAAAGGGTTAGAGCTCTCCCTTTCTCAAGTTTGCCCAAGACCAGAATCATTTTCTCTTCGGACTTTCATGGAAGCGACGTAGTTTGGAGAAAGTTCCTAAACTCCGCGTCTATGTTCAAGGCAAATGTCCTGCTGATGGGTGGAGATATGACGAGCAAGGTGATGGTTCCCATCGTACGTGAACTTGAAGGTGGTTACACGGCCAACTTTCTTGGCAAGAAGGTGAAAATTTCAGAAGAAGGACTTCCGGACCTTAAGAAGCAAATTCGTCAGCATTGTTACCTCCCCTACGTCTGCTCCATTGCAGAGGTCGAAAAGTTAAGCAAGCATCAGGAGTATGTCGAGAAAGTTTTCGAGGACTTGGAGGTGGAGATGGTGAAAGACTGGCTGTCGCTAATCCCAAGGAAAGCTCCCGATGCGAGAGTCATCATACACCCCGGAAACGACGATAAGTTCGTTCTTGACGACGTGCTGAAAGATTCTCCAAGTGTAGTCTTTGCAGAGGAGTCAGTAGTCCAATTCGATAGCCTTCATGAGGGAGCCTGTGTTGGGTGGTCGAACCCAACCCCTTGGAACAGCCCGCGAGAGTGCACCGAAGAACAACTTTTGGAGAAATTAGAGAACACTGTGTCACAGTTAAAGTCCGTCGAGACATCGTGCTTCTGCTTCCATGTGCCCCCATACAATTCGACTATCGACATGGCTCCGAAACTTGATGCGACTCTCCGGCCAGTCTATGAGGGTGGGAGACCCGCGTTCATACCTGTCGGATCTAAGTCTGTAAGAAAGGTCATCGAAAAATACCAACCCCTGCTGGGACTACATGGCCATATTCACGAAAGCCCAGGCCTCGTAAAAATAGGGAAGACCCAATGCATCAATCCCGGAAGCGAATATTCAGAGGGAATCCTACGGGCGTATATCATCGAGCTGGAAGATGGAAAGGCTAAGCGGCTTCAACGACTTGAGGGGTAGTCTTTCTAATCCGAACTCCCGAGATCAGAGACTGGACATGGTCCCTAAACCTCTGAGGATCAGCATTAGTCTTGGAGATGGGAAGATCTACATATTCACCTTCGACTGCCCTGTAGAGTCTCAGGTTAGGCTTACCGAACTGGTCTAACACCAAAGACACTAAACGAAAGCTCCTCCAAGATCCGGTTTCTGTCTCCCTCGACCCCTTGATTACGCTAAAAGAAATATCATCGAAGAGAATCTCGACATGAGACCGCTTAACGTAGATTAGTCGACCTGCCAAGAACCCGAGAGGAAATGCCCCACCGAGAAGTAGGATTTTCAAGGATCCGCCAGTGACATGGTTGTTCACGAGAAGTGTGTTGATTAGGAGGGCCGAGAGCAAAACGAACGGCATGCTGTAGGACGCCAATACGGTTAGCTGAATCTTGGCTAGTTTCTCCAATGCTTGTTAGGCTCCAGAGCTTTCCTCAACTTCAATTGTTTTCCAATGCTTCGTCCTACCTGATTGTTACTCAGAACGATCTGCTTTGACGAAGTGCTGGCAGCTGCGAGTCCGAGTTCCTTCCTATCATACCGAGAGACGAAGGAAACGATTTGGGGGGATAAGGCCCTATCTGAAAGAACAACTAACCATGCCCACTGTAACTCGTCCTCATCAGTAACCTTGGTTACCGTCTCGATCCTCTTGCGAAGACTTTCGGTTGAGAGGAGAGTTTTCCCTTCATTGATACAGAAGAGTGAAACAGGGTAATTGGGAAGCACCGTCCAGGCGAAAAATCGAGAGAGGAATAGGCCTTTGTTTCTCGTATTTCCCTTCGCGTAGATCGCGAAGGTCGTGTCATCAACCTTGTAGTCTCTGAAGAACTCTGTCAAATCGGCTATGAGACGCGATCCTCCTCGCAAGAGGTTTAGCTCAAAGGCGTCAACCGGTGATATCTGTTCAGACAATGAGCGACTCTGCATCTCGAAAGCACGCGACAGAATTAAGACAATCGCTTTGTCGACTGAGGCAAGCTAAAAGGACATATCGAGTCAGCAAGTTGGAGATGCGAGGGTCCGGAGGGCAAAGCCCCCAGGACTAAACGCATTATTCAGGAGGTATTTGGGCGAAGATGGTTGAGTAGTTTATACCCCGCCTCATTCTGTGAATGTAGTATACAACTATGCCCAGTATTGCGACCACGATAGTAAAGATGACTGCCGATATGTCGCTGAGCAGAGTTGACGATGCCCAGTTTATCTGGGACAGGCCGAAGTCTGAGCCCTGCGGCCAGACAAACTCGTAGTCAACGAAGAGATTAGCTCCGAAGCCAGCGAGTCCCAAGATGAGCATTCCCCACTTTCCACCCGGTTTGTAAGGTGCCGTGTCGAAAATTTGCCGTCTGCTAGCCCGAAGAGGAAGTATTACCAGCGATAGGGTGAACAAGGTAAAGAAGAATGAGTCATAGAAATCTGTTATTTGTACTCCACCTCCACTGCCCAATATAGCGGCTATCGCGGCATTCTTCCCAGGGTTCAAAGTGCCACCCGGGTCAAGTATCGTGGACTCCGAGAAGCAACCCAGAACAGCCACAATCCCGACAATGATCACCGCATTAATAGGGGAGTGGAAGCGGTCATTGACATTCGCCAACGGAGCAGGCAGAACCCTGTCGAAGGACATGGCGAACAAGATTCTCGAGGCCGTGAGAATGAATGGAGGAATATCGTTTGCAACCCAAAACACTCCGAATATTACCAAGATTACGTTGGCAGATCCGAGATTGATTCCACTGCCAGCGAGTCCGGCTACGGTGGTGGTCCATAGTTTCACAGTAGGAAGACCCACGCTGGCAAGACTTACTTTTCCTCCATATGACAAGTAGCTCCAGGCTGTCAGCAGAGAGTAAGTATTATTCCCGACAGTAACTTGGCCGATTCCCTTGAGGGCATATGCCCCAACGAGAGATATACTCACATAGAGCGCGATGATTAGAACTGATGCAATAGCAAGCGTCTTTGGGAGCGCTTTATTGGCTTCCTTTATCTCCCCAGCAACGAAAGTCGAGGCAGCATACCCGATATACGCAAAATATGCTCCGATCAGGCATGTGGTGAAGGCACCAGCATAACCTCCGATACCCGCAACCTGGCTTTGAAGGTTGTTTGTCAAAGTCGCGTTCGTTGCAGCGGCAACGTATTTGCCAGGCGTAACTCCGAGTACGTTCTGCATTCCTGAAAGAATCGTCGTGTTGTTCGCCTGACTGAGAAGTCCGAAGACATAGAACGTGAGAACGGCTGGAACCCAAAACATCGCTTGGAGTAGAAGGCCTGTTAGTTTTACTCCGAAAACTCCTATCACGGTGAAAACCACTACGAGCAATAGCCCAACGAGGAAGAGGAACTCATCAGTAGGAATACCTGCAGGAGGTCCGAAGTTGAGACCAAATGCCACTGGACCCATTATGAAATAGAGGCCCTCGAACACGGCAACTGCGATTATCCCGAAAGACCAGGCAATGCTTAGGAATTCAAGCCAAGCGGCTAGAAACCCCCAAACCGGCCCAATGATTCTCGAAATTACGACGTATCCTCCTCCTGAACGAGGCATTGCAGCGGCGAGAACGGAAACAGCGAGCACGGAGAGCAGAACTGCGATTCCACCAACAATGAACGCCATGGTCATTGGCGGAATCCCGGCCCAGTACTGGTTCTCTGGAAGCGGCGCCAACCCTGTGTACTGGAAAACTCGTTTTTGCCAACCTAGCCCGATTGTGTTAGCCATCACAATGATGATCGCAGTGATAGCTCCGATTTCCCTAACGAGGCCAGTTGCCTTTCGGACGAATAACTTCTCTTCTGCCAAGATGTCTCGTTAGAAGGGCTAATTCGCGCCCCGTTGTTAATTTAAGGCTTTGCAACAGCTTCAAAAATGGCTTCCGGGGAAGAATATGACAAAATCATGTTATGATCTAACCCCACATTTGGGGCACTCCTAGATACACCCGAGAGCTGTCTCCCACCGGCTTTATCGATCTTGCGCGAAAAGAAACGGATACGATTCGACTTAGACTCGGAGTGAATACCAATCGATTTGTACCGCAGATATCCTCTTAGCTCTCGATAGAAAAGACCAGGTCTCCTTGAGCGACAAGGTCGACGAAAATGTCCGACGAAGAGAAGTCCGATACGACAGAGAACGAAGAGTGAGGATAAAGTGGAGCGAGGACACAAAATCTCTCGAGGAGGTCTTCGACCGACGAACAATAATGACAGTTCTCAAAATGCTGAACACTGGTATATTGAAAGAACTACACGGCGCAATGAAATCGGGAAAGGAGAGCAAGATCTACCACGGGATAGACCCCAAGGGCAAGGAAGTAGCCGTGAAGATCTTTCTAACAACATCCAACATATTCCGACATGGCCGATTGAAGTACATCCGAGGGGACCCTCGGTTCAAGGATATAGCGCACGACACGACATCTCTCGTAGATCAATGGGCATCGAAAGAGTACAAGAACCTCGAACTAGCAGACCATGCAGGAATATCGGTTCCGAAACCCATCCATGTAGAGAAGAATGTTCTGATTCTGGGATTTATCGGGAAGGATGGAATCCCCGCTCCGGTCCTTCGCGAGGTGCGGCTTCAGGCGGCAACGGATTGGTACAAGAAAATCATCGAGTTGATCAAGCAACTGTATGATAAGGCAAAGCTCGTGCATGGAGACCTCAGCGAGTACAATATAATGATCCCAGACGGATATCCCGTTCTAATTGACTTCGGGCAGGCGGTAACCACGGAGCACCCCGAAGCGCGAGCCTTCCTCGAAAGAGATATCGAGAACATTAATCACTATTTTGCCGGCCTCAGCGTCAGAACTCAATCTCCGGCGAGGATCATAGGAGCTCGATAGCAGTTGACAGAGACAAGGATGACAGCCCTGATACCAAAGGACAGGGTGGGTGTCCTTGTTGGCCTAGGCGGAACCGTAAAATCGACAATCGAAGAGAAACTGTTCGTGGATCTCAAGATAGACAGCCCATCTGGCACCGTCGAGATCGGAGTGAAGCCGTATGCACCCGACCCGTCAGGAACGCTTCAAGCTAAGGACATAGTTGTTGCAATTGGGAGAGGGTTTTCCCCTGAGCGAGCCTTCAGGCTCTTCAGCGAGGACAATACATTGGACATTATCGATCTTCACGACTTCTTCGGCAAGAACGAGGCCGAAATCCGAAGGGTTGATGGCAGAATCATCGGCAGAGAAGGCAAAACCAGGAGGATTCTAGAAGAACTGACTGGAACCGCCATCTCCGTGAGCGGTCATACCGTGTCGATAATTGGCGGCTACGAAGCAGTCACGATGGCGAAAGATGCGCTAGAGAAACTGATCAAAGGCCGACAACACGGGACAGTCTACAAGTTCCTAAGAAGAAGACGACAGGAAATCAAGAAGGAGAAAGCTTTAGGACTCTGGGAAGGCCAAGTGCCTACAGCAAAGAAACCATGATCAAAGCGGACCTCACGGACTGGGCCCCATGACAGTGGCCGAGGTCTTCCAGGAAATAAGCGCCGCCGATTTCTTCTATCGCAACCGGGACATCGCGGGATTCACAAGCCCATCAAGATCAATATACTCGACGGTTCGCGAGCTTGTGGAAAACTCGCTAGACGCCTGCGAGACAGGCGGAATTCCCCCTGACATCTACGTACGATTGTCCCATGAATCTGGCCCCCTCGACGGTCCCGGCACTTACATAGTAAGGGTCGAAGACAACGGCATAGGGATCCCATCAAACGTAATCCCATCCGCTTTCGGTCAAGTTCTCTACGGGTCGAAATACAAACTCCGACAGACAAGAGGCACCTTTGGCCTTGGCGGGAAAATGGCCCTGCTCTATGGACAGATCACCACCCATTCTGAGGCTGCGATCACCTCTAGCACAGGATCGAAGTCTCGGATATCTGAGGTAATTCTTCGAATTGATATCCAACAGAACAAGCCCGTCATTATCAAGAACAAGACTCGGACCAACAAGCCTCACTGGCAGGGCACAATCATCGAGTTCAAGACCGAAGCCGACTACTCACGTGCAATGCCTAGGATTCTCGAATACTTCAAGCAGACAGCCATCATAGTTCCCTATGCGAATATCACATTCGTAGACCCCAGAGGAAGGCTCTACAAGTTTCTGCGTGGCACGACAAAGGTACCACCAGCACCCACTGAAACCTCTCCCCATCCTCATGGAGTCGATGTTGAAACTGTACAGCGAATGCTGAAGCTGACCAATGCTAGGAGCGTGCAAGAGTTCATGCGAAAGAACTTCCAGAGAATAGGAGAAACCACAGCCCGCAAATTCCTGCAGTTCGCTAGCCTCGGGCAAAAAAAGAACCCGAGAAACCTATCCGCGCAAGACATGGTCAAACTAGTCAATGCCATGAAAAACTATGACGGCTTTCTGTCTCCAGATCCCACGTGCCTCTCACCTCTCGGCGAAGACCTGATGGAAACAGGAATAAAGAAAGAACTTGGAATAACGGATCAGGAAATTGAGACCGGCTCCGCCTTTGTCACCACGCTTCAAAGGCGCCCTGCAACATACGCCGGCTTTCCGTTCATCATCGAAGTCGGCCTCGCAAGCTCCAAACAAATCGAAATGCAAGGCAAGATTCTCCTCTTCAGATTTGCAAACAAGATCCCCCTACTTTTCGACGAGGCAAGCGATGTCTCATGGAAGGTCGTCGATACTGAGATTGATTGGCGAAACTACAAGGTCATCCCGGGTGAAACCCCTCTCGCCGTCTTCATTCACGTCTGCAGTACAAAGATCCCTTACAAGACAGTCGGAAAAGAATTCATTGCTGATCGACCTGAAGTAGAGCACGAGATTCTCAACGCTATCCGAGAAGTTGGCCGGAACCTCAGGCTATACCTCTCAAAGCGCGAACACCTTACTCAAGAGAAGAAACGTCTCGACGTGTTCGAAAAGTATCTGCCGAAAGTAGCCCAATTCTCAACGAAACTCGCAAAGGAGAAGAAAGAGCCAGACATCAAACCGCTGCTCAAAGGAGTGATCAAGTATGGTGCAGAAGAGGAAGAAGAGCAAGAGTAAGGGCGTTATCAAAGAACGGAAAGAAAAGGTCCTATCCGCGATGCGGGACCTTGGCGGACAGGTCTACGGCCAGCTCAACAAGAAGGAATTTCCAACCTTCCGTATGCCAAGCCGATCCATAGCCAACATACTCTACGACTCGAAGACAAGACAGTACATTCTGGGAAAGAGAACTGTCAAGAGGAGCGCTCGAAACGTAAGACATCTCCGCCCCTTCACGCAACTCCTCTGGACAGCCATGTTCGCGGACGAACTCACAGAGCAGAACAAGACCAGCACGCTGAGAGACGTGTTCTACTCGGCCCAAGCCTACGAGATGGACTTTCAGGACCAACAGGAAAGCGACAATCTCATCACCGATCTAGAAACCGTAACCGGATACTCGAGAGAAGACTTCAACGTCTACCCTGAAGAAAGAAGCGCAATATTCGGCGACCTGACAATCGAGTACACTGTCCCTGGATACGAAGGACGACGGCTAAACCTAGCCTCTCACCCTGACGGCGTGATGATCGGACCTGCCCTCACAACCTCAGAGTTCATCCAACCCGACAGCCGAAAAGTCGACAAAGTAATAGCGATCGAGAAAGGCGGATTGTTCACGCGGTTCATAGAAGAACGCGTACACCAGCGCTTCAAAGCCGTCCTTATCCACACCGCAGGACAAGCACCCAGAGCGACAAGGTTTCTGCTTCGCAGGCTCAACCAGGAATTGGACATTCCGGTATACATATTCACGGACGGCGATCCTTGGGGCATGCACATTGCTATGGTCATTATTTCTGGATCCGCTAATGCAGCCCACCTTCGCGAGCTGAACACTCCAGACGCAATCTGGGGCGGGGTCTGGGCAACAGACATTGTCGACTACAAACTCCCGAGCGATCCTTTGACTGACTTGGATGTCAAAAGGTTGAACGAGTTGGAGAAAGACCCTCGCTATGCTGGAGGACTCTGGCAGAGAGAGATAGATACCTTCCGAAAGGTCAAGAAGAAATCGGAACAAGAAGCATTCAGCAGATACGGGCTCACCTACATCGTTGACGAGTATCTACCGAAGAAACTAAAGATCAAGTCCAACTAGACAAACTGTTCAAGTCCCAAAGCGACAGATTTCTTCATCTGAGGGGGCTTGTTGAGATCAAGTTTACCGTAGACACCGTCGTAACCTGGTTCGACAAAGACATCGTCGTTACGCACACGAAGAATCGCTCTAGCGATCTCTGGTCCAGCCGCCGCTAGCAGCTGGGCCTCGGAAGCGTCTAGCATCACGGAATATTCTGACCCGAATTTTCCAACAAGCATATTGTACTTCTCCCAGACTTTCGTTGAACCGGGATTAACCTCACCGATCAAGAGGGCAATAATCTCGGAGAGCGGGAGCAAATGGCGGTACCCGATTGCATTCTTCGGGACGTAGCCTTCGGGTCGGTCCGCAAGTTCTTCTATCCGTTCTTCGACGCCCCGAGTCATCTTCTTTCCGCACTTGGGACACTTGTCGTCTAGGTTGCGAGCATCCCTGGCGGACATTGAAACTTGACAGTCACGATGTCCAGTCCAGTGGTATTTGCCATAGGCAGGCGAGGTCTCTATCGTGAACAAGAAACGTTTAGGATCCTTGTCTCTGATCGCCCCAACCAGATTGTGATATGTAACATGGTCTAGAGCGAATAAGTTTGCTTCTCTTCCCAACCGCCACGGCCACGCCGAGTGCGCGTCAGAATTCGAGACAAGACAGAGACGATCGAGCTGGGAAAGCCGCCAGTTCATCGGGGGATCCGAATTGCCGGACCAGACTGGAACTCCATTCCTTCTTACATATACTGTCTTGTTTGGCACACTAACGCACGAGACGATACCACCATAGGATCCCCATTTTTCTATATGATTGGAGTCTTTGATCATTGATGGAATAACGACGGGTTCATTCTTCATTATGAAATAAATAGTCCAAGAGTCCTCGCTCTGTAGGTAATGCTTCTCTCCTGATAGCGAAGAAAGCAAAGTTCCCTTCTTCCGATGAAGTTTGAAGTATGCGGACATCCCAAGCTTTAGAGCAATCTCTTGCAAATCGTCGCGCAGACGCACGGATATGGTTGTTGCAGACAGGCCCTTTCTGTTCCTTCCATACCGATGACCATCTCCCCTAATGTACCATTCAAAGAAGACTCGCAGAAGATTCGGCGAGAGACTCTTTATGTTATCTGGAACAAACTTGTTACTTGCCCCCGAGAACCGTTTCAGATAGTCGAAAAGTTGAACATCTCTCACTCTTAGTCTGTATCCGTTTCTGTCCTTTGCAACAAGTGGATTGAATCCAAGGGTTTTCAAGATCTGCCTCATTTGTGTAAGCAGCTTCAGGCTATGATTGGAAAGGTACACGCTATACTCGCTTCTTGATTTGGTTACCCATCCCTCGGCAATCCAAAACCCAAAGAACTTGAGCCAGGGAATCACTGGCATGTGAATTTCTTTGACAATTCGAAATTCAGAGTGGTGCCGACTGCCATGCCTTACTCGTGTTCCAGGGATGAGGAACGTCTCGCTATCCACACCCCTCCACGCTCCATCCTTCTTGAGTCGTTTTGATTTTCCGAACAAAGCTCGCGCATCACCTAGCCTCAAATCCTTCGAACTTCTAAAGTCGCAAGGCCGGTAGACCAACCTGTGATTCGGCGTCACAAGTAAATCCACTCGTTGAGTCTTCAATTCGTACATCGTGCCGTTGTAATTATAAACAAATACCCCGTGGGGCCTCTGGAACTCTATTGTCTCAGATTCCAAGTTCAAAGTGCAAACCTCATCATGATATTCTACATCATAGACTCGTTTCCAGCCACGATTCGTGAGCACCTCTGTCTTTTCGTCGTAACACGACATGCCTGTTTCGAGCGCGAATATTCTGTCAGTTCTATCCTGATAGCAATCGGTGACGCTGTCAAATCCACTGTTTGCGCCGAAGAGGCTGAACCAGGGGGTCCAGGCGTGCGCGGGAAAGACTACGCATTGTCTGTCGGCTTCAAGCACCTCATCCACGAGCTCTGGAGCGGTCGCACGTAGTGTGGGCCGACCGTCGCTCAGGAGGTTCCCGTACTTCGCCAATCGATCGGCTACGGAATCCGCTGCCTCTATCGAAGGAGCGAGAAGGCAATGATGTATTCTTCGCGACTTCTCACCGAATTGGTAGGTGGTGTTGACTTCTCCGGTGATCATGTACTGTACTTGGAAGGGACCGTCCCTGAGCTGGTAAAGTCCCGAATCCGGAGAATCTTGTAGGTCCTTACGAATCTCCTTTCTCCAATCAGGATGGGTGAAATCGCCCGTTCCGACAATGTTCAGTCCCTTCATTTCAGCGAAGCGGGCGAGCTCTTTCAGGTCCATGTTCTTGCTCGTCGCCCTGCTGTAAGGGCTGTGGACTTGAAGGTCAGCAAAAACACGCATTGGAAATGTCAGCGACCCAACAAATGTTTCAGTGTGTCTATAAGATGACGTTTGCGTGGACCGGCCTCTTTATTAGCGGTTCAAAAAGGCCCGGCTTTGAGCGCGAGGGACAACCTTTACCTAACGAAGTCCGAGTCTTCCTAAACCTGTTCGTCGAGTCGAAGGAACTGGAGATGGTCACTGACAGCCTCGTGAAACTTTCCGAGGTTACCGATGTATACGAGGTCACTGGCGAATACGACATTGTCTGCTTGCTTAGGACCGAAAGCATACTCGCTTTTCGCGAGGTTCTCAAGAACAAGGTCCTCAAAATACCAGGTGTGAAAAGCACCGTCTCTGCAATAGTCCTCTACACACATAAACGCGACCGGAAGCCAGTCTCAGAATAAGGACCCATGGGAAGCCGTCAAACAGAACGAATGGGTCTCGTTTGGTTTCGAATCGTGCCGTAGCTGTGCTCATTAGGAAAAGGGCTCTGTTAACTTGTCGTCGGATGCCTCTCTGGCTTATACCTAGAATTTTGGGTCTTGTCGTTTATCGTGCTTGCTGTCAAGTCTGTCTGGCAATACTATGTTCCATCAAGGGATGTTCTGCGATTGCTGGACATGTTCAGATGGATGGTTAATGATTCCATAGGGATCGGTCTGGTGAACGGTGCGTCTTCTCTGAGAAGGCTTTCACTCCTCTCCTACAGCCAGCTCGCCCGCTACGATTCTCCGAGCTGCTACAAGCTCTGCGCGATATCACGCGCCGCAGGAATACTAGCAGCCCAGAAGAAGTCTGTCAGGAGAGGTTTCACCACTAGGACCCCGTACTCTTTCAAACAGCAGCTCGTCTCCTGCTACGGCTTCAAGATAGAGAATGGATACTTGCGTATTCCGGTATTGAGAGGGAAACGCTTCAGCATACCCTTGACCAAGCACATGTTAGAGGTGATATCTCAACCAAGAGTCAAGGTTCGCTCTTTCACCCTCACCCAGAACAGACTGAGTCTCTGCATCGCCCGCGACACTCCCAGGATAGAATGCACGTCCACGATCGGCGTGGACCGTAACCTTCGTAATCTAACGGTTGGAAACGACGAGGAGACCCGTCACTATGACCTCTCGAAGTGTGTGAGAATGGCGAAGACTACTGTGCGTATCGTCGCGTCTTTCACACGGAACGATGATAGGATAAGAACAGTAATAGCATCGAAGTACGGAGAACGTAGAACAGCTAGGACTGGTCATCTGCTCCATAATGCCACAAAAACGATTGTTGCAATGGCAGTCCGCCGGAGAGAAGCAATAGTTCTCGAGAACATCGGCGGTATCCGATCCCTCTACAGGAAGGGTAACGGTCAGGGTGGAAAGTATCGTGGTAGAATGAACGGGTGGAGTTTCGGAGAGGCTCAACGACAGATCGAGTACAAGGCCCGATGGATAGGCCTACCGATAATCCGTTTGTCTAGGCGTGAGACCAGAGGTTCCAGTGTGACTTGTCCGAGATGCGGGGAGAGACTCCAATCAGACAAGAAACTGAAACGCAAACTCTGGTGCGGTAACTGTAGAATAGTAATGGACCGGGACATGGTTGCGGCTGTTAACCTGGCTCGGCGGGGACGGGTGAGGTTCGCACGTTCCCGGCCTCCCATCATCGAGGCGCAAGGCGGAGCAGTTGAAGCAATGAAGGGGAACCCGACGCCTACGGTAATCCCCGGAGTCGATGCCCCGAAGCTAACTCAACCAACAAAGAGTTAACAGAACCGGGAAAGAAAGACTAAATATGGTCGAGAAGCATTCGCCGGGTTACTGCCGAGGGTTCCAAAATGGGCGATTTATTTCCAGAATCACCTATCGCACTGTAATCATCTTCGTGCGTCTTCACTCCGGAGATTTTTTCTTTGAGCAGCAAAGAGCTAGGGATTACTGTCAGGAAAGACCAAGACCTCTCAGAATGGTATACGCAAGTTGTCACAAAGGCCCAACTGGCGGATTATTCTAGCGCGAAGGGCTTCATGGTACTGATGCCCTACGGCTATTCGATCTGGGAGAAAATCAGAGAGGATTTTGACAAGAAAATCAAGGCGATAGGCCACAAGAACGCATACTTCCCGCTGCTCATACCCGAGCGATTGCTCAAGACGGAAGCTGAACATTTCGCAGGCTTTACACCTGAGGTCTTTTGGGTCACACACTCCGGAGACACGGAGCTGGCTGAGAAGCTGGCAGTTAGGCCGACTTCCGAGACCATAATCTATGAGTCTTACAGTAAATGGGTGAAGAGCTGGCGAGACCTACCGATCCTCATCAACGTATGGAACTCTGTGGTCAGAGCCGAAATAACGTCCACACGGCCTTTCCTGCGAACAACAGAATTCCTCTGGCAGGAAGGACACACGGTACACGAAACTGAGCAGGAGGCCGAGGAGGAAGTGATGACAATCTTGGACATCTATGCGAAGCTGGTCGAGGAAGAACTAGCGATCCCGATTCTTGTAGGCAAGAAGACGGAAAGAGAGAAGTTCAAGGGCGCCGTCTATACGACGACAATGGAAGCTATGATGCCTGATGGCAAGGCATTACAGATGGGAACATCACACCACCTAGGACAAAAATTCTCAGTGCCTTTCGAGATCAAGTTCCTTGGGAAGGATGAGAAAGAGCACTACGGCTGGACAACATCTTGGGGAATATCGTGGCGCCTCATAGGAGCTGCAATCCTTAGCCATGGCGACGACAGAGGACTTGTCCTCCCGCCCAGAATAGCTCCCACACAAGTCGTAATCATTCCAATCTTCTACAAAGAGACCGACCAGAAAGACATCTCAGATGAAGTAAAACATCTCTCATCTCAACTGGAACAGATCGGGATAAGAACAACGATCGACGATCGAGCCCAGTACACCCCTGGTTGGAAATATCACGAATGGGAGATGAAAGGCGTCCCACTCCGTGTCGAGATTGGACCCAAAGACATCCAAGCGAAACAGGTGACAGTGGTGAGGCGAGATAACAGGGAGAAGATTGCGATCAACCGTAGCGACGCGAAAGACAGAATCAATGGAATACTCAGGGATATCCAGAACCACCTATACGAAAGAGCAAGAAAATCTCTCGACGGTCTGACAACCGCAGCGGCCGATATGAAATCGTTCAGGAAGGTCTTGGAAGAAAAAGGAGGATTCATCAAAGCCTTTCTCTCCGACGAGACTTGCGAGGAAAAGATCAAAATCGAGACTGGAGCAACGGTGCGAGTTGTGCCCATGAAAACTGCGAAAAAAGGCACTTGCGTATATTGCGGAGCGGACAATTCGAGCGAGGTTTACTTTGCGCGGTCATACTAGCCCTTGACTAGTCTCGAGTTCTTGTAAACCCAAGAGGCTCGTCGGAACAGTTCTTCTCTAGCGAATCGGAACTTCGAGGCCCCAAAGCCTCGTACCGAAAGAGAGGCAAAGGCGGCGCCTACAGCTCCAGCCCAAAGAGGATCCTTGAGGGCCAAAAAAGTTGCGAGCCAGCTACCGATGAAAATATCTCCCGCCCCAGTTAGATCAATTGCTTTGCTCTCCGGAACCGATGGTATGTGGAGAGCATCCCCGTCCTTCCTCACCAGAAGGGAACCTGATCTGCCTCGTGTGATTATCGCGAATTGAGCGCCCTTGTGCAAGAGTCGCCTTGCAGTGGCGACTGTGGTCGCGGCGGCGGGAGCCATCACGTGAGCTTCCTCCTCTGTGGCCTTCACGAGATTGCACTTTGATAAGAATGGGCCGATGTTTCTTCTCACCAGGCGAACAGACCCGTCTCGGTCTAGGGTCCGTAATAGACCCTGCATATCCAACGAGAGGAATGGGGAGTGATGACGCGCGTAATTTAGCACGTCGAGTCCAGCTTCCATGAAGACAGGGCCTAAGTGGATAGCCTCTAGCGAGCGAGGGCGGTCAGCAGGCTTGAGTCTTTGGCCGGGATGAATCAACTCTAGCTTGCGCGAGTCCCCGAGGTAGGATATTCTAAAGCGAGTCGTGAGGCCTTCGAACTTCTTGACGCCAGTGACATCTATCCCCCGCCTCTTGATCAAGGATAGGATGCGGTTCGGATAGTCGCGGCCGATGTTCGAGAAAACTGATACTCTCGCGCCTAAAGAAACAGCGGCGAGAGATGAGTAGAGGGCGGAGCCTCCCGGGCGGACTATAGGTTTGCCGTTTCGGTCTAGCTCGTCGAGGGTAAGGTTGCCATATACTCCAATCCTCACAGGTCGCCCCTCCGCCGACCCGGGTCCACTGTCCGGGAAGAGATTATGTACTCATGGCACCCCTCCTCCGGTAGGATTGTTGGATAGTGCCTAAGAAAAGACGGTCTAGGGGACGAAGCAAGGGAGGCAAGGGAAGAAGCGAGCTGGTCCAATGTGCGAATTGCGGAATGCTCACGCCACGAGACAAGGTAAAGAGGGTGACTAGCTGGGTGTCCCTGGTCGAACCGTCGTTGGCAAAGGAGCTCAGAGCGCGAGGCGCCTATATCGCACGGCAGAGAGTCATGAAGAACCTCTGTGTCTCCTGCGCGGTGCATTTCGGAGTCTCCAAAGTCAGGTCCGCAGAAGACAGACGCCTCTAAGCCGAGCCGTTCCCAGAACCTGAGAGCACAACTCGAGTTCCATAGAGACGCTCAACTATCGTTACCGTGGACAATAGTGCGATAAAGCTGACCCCGAACTCCAACGAGAAGGAGCTAAACGCGGCTAGGATTGTTGCAAACAATAGGATCAAAAGCCGCTCCGGACGCTCAGCTAATCCAACCCCCTTCAACTTTACACCCTCAACATCGACCCTAGCCCTGACGTAGCTCACCATCAAGGAGGCTGAAAGCGCCCACAGAGACAGCCAACTCGGGACTAGACTTCCAATGGCAAGACCTGCATAGAGTGTTATCTCGCCCACGCGATCCGAGACACTGTCCAGTATTCCTCCCATTTTAGAGGTCTGATGGTAACGCCGGGCCATGGCACCGTCGACCGCGTCTAAATAGGCGCCGACTAGGAGTGCCGAGACAGCCCCGAAGATCAACCATACGGTTCCCAATCCTATTGAGTAGAGTAGTGAGGCGACTATGGTCAGGAGAAAACCGAGTGCGGTTACAGCGTTGGGCGTGAATCCAGCCTTGTTGAATGCTCCCGCGGCCTGCTGAAAATGTCCTTCCACGAGGTACTGTATTTTCGAGAGCATATGACTGGGAATTCCCCTTTGAAACCGGCATTAGAGTATTGTGATTCCTCTCGCAAAACCTTCTATTATGGTGCAACACTTCGATGACCCGAGGGATCCGCGTCTGGGTAAGGTCGCAAAGGGCGTCAAATGCTCCGTTGTCGGGTGCAAGGAAGACGCCGTACGTTCCATCTCACTAGAGGAAGTCTCAAGGGCTGGCCTGAAAACCTCTGCTTCAGGCCGAGGCTATCTCTGTAAGAACCACTACAAAGAACTCAAGAAGAAACTCAAGAAAGACAAACAGATCGAACAGTGGCGGATGAAACGGTGAGACTCCTTCTAGTTCATGCGGATCGATTCGAATACGAAGCCAGAGAAAAAGCCGTCAAAGAACCCGAGCCTCTTGACGAGTCGCACAAGACGGGTACCCTCGAAAACGGGCTTGTAGTCTTCTCGACCGTCGAGAAGAATGACGAGCAAGAACCGGAACAGATCGCAACAAACGCAGCCTCTTCAATCGAGGAGGTCCTCGGATGGCTGAAGACAAAGAAAGTGATGGTGTACCCATACGCCCATTTATCCACGAGCTTGGCCTCCCGCGAGCCAGCGATCTCAATCCTAAAGGCCTTGGAGGAAAAACTCGCCCAGAAGGGATACGAGGTCAGCAGAAGCCCCTTCGGATGGTACAAGAGCTTCACGATAACCGCCAAAGGACATCCTCTCTCTGAATTATCAAGAACGATTACAGTAGAAACAAGATCACGACAAGCAGCTCCTACGGTCAAGACAGAATATGTCATCATGGACCAGGAGGGAAAATTACACTCGCCAGAAGATTTCGTCTTCAGGCCGAATGACGCCGAATTCAAGTCTCTTGTCGAAAAAGAAGCTCTCAAGAAGGGACTCACGGGCGGCGAACCTCACTTTCTAGACTATGCTCGTCGATTCGGAATCGAGTGGGAATCCTTCGCGGACGTAGGACAGATGAGGTTCGGACCTGAGGCCAACCTGATAATGGACCTCCTAGCAGAATACGCTGGACAAGTAATCCGACGGATAGGAATCCCGATATTGAACGTGAAAGGAACGAACATGTTCGATGTTGCGGTCAAGCCGATAAAGGAACACCTCCAGCTGTTCGGGTCCAGAGCCTACGAGGTGAAAGTGGACGAGAGAACATTTGTTCTGAGATACGCTGCGTGCTTCCAGCAATTCTCGATGGTCAAAGACTGGACACTGAGCTACAAGACTCTGCCTTTTGGGACCTTCGAGGTCGCAGACAGCTACCGAATGGAGCAAAGCGGGGAGTTGCTGCTCTCGTTTAGGCTTAGAAAATTTCTCATGCCGGATCTGCACATCTACCTCAAGAGCCTTGGAGAGGCGATTCGTATCGGAGACAAGATCCATCGTACCATATACGAGGAGATCCGGAAGCTGAACAGGGAATACGTCTCGCTCTACAACACCACACGATCCTTCTTCGAAGCAAACAAAGACTCCTTCATGGAACTGGTAAAGGTGGAGAAGAAACCGATACTGCTCAACTTCGTCCCTGAAGGATTGTACTATTGGGTCCTCAACGTCGAGTACAACATCATTGACGACCTCGACAGGCCCAGGGAGATCGGAACTTTCCAGATCGACATCGGCAACGCGAAACGGTTCGGAATAGCATATACCGATGAGAAGGGGGAAAAACAATTCCCTGTCATCATCCATACTGCCGTCATAGGCGGACTGGAAAGATACCTATTCACTCTTCTAGACTCAGCAGTTCGCCTAGAAAGACAGGGCAGGAAGCCAATGCTTCCGGTCTGGATCTCACCAGCACAAGTTCGAATTATCCCAATCGCGAAACAGTTCGTAAAACAGGGAATGAAACTGCTCGAGACGCTGGCGAAGGCTGGGATAAGAGCTGATATCGACGATCGAGACGATACGATGCAGAGTAAGGTGCGAGACGCAGAACTGAGCTGGATCCCGTACACGATTATCTATGGTGAAAGGGAGATCAAGGCGAAGGAGCTGTCAGTCCGGTCGAGATCCGACTCGAAGGAAAGCAAGGTTTCGTTGACTGCGTTTCTGAGACGATTCAGAGCCGAGGTTGAAGGATACCCGGTTAAGCCTCTCACTTACCCCGTCTTGCTGTCTCAGCGTCCAGGCTACAAGAGAATGTAAGCTGAGTAACGGAGAATAAGCAATTTATATGCAGCCATTCATAGCCCGTCGCGATAAGTGATAGCGAGACTTGAACAAAGACCAATCGTATGGCGGTCTGATATTTGCGGTGTCCGCGATCGTATTCGTTCTCTACCTGATTTTCCTGACCGACCCGGTATTGCGTACGTATGCGATTGACATTCCGGTCGTGCTTGGTGTTTTGGGAATCCTGGGGATAACCGGTTGGATTGGCTGGACGATGCTTACGACTCCTCCTCCGGCCCCGTTAGAAGCGGAGCCTAGTACAACAAGTGCTGGAACCGAGTCGAGCGATTCGAAGCCCGAAAAGAAACATTAGTCTTCGTCAGTCTCAGGTTACTCGTTCTCTGCATTTCCGGTTACAACAGCTGTAATTCTGGCTGCACCGTCTCTCAGCGTACTCTTCGGTGTGACCAGATGAGTGAGGTAGCGATAGACAAGGTAGTTACTGAGATCAACGGTTTCCGCCAGAGGCTAGCTATGCTGAAGGAGGAATATGCTAGGGCTAACCGGGCTATGGCAGATAAGATGGCTCAATTGGGTGAGAATCTTACTCGGAGGGTCCGGGATCTCAGGGATCAAGTTACTAATGCTCCCCAGAACCTGCTTGGTTTGGAGAGCCGTTTCATGTCCGGTGATATTCCTGAGCAGGAGTACAAGTCGACGAGGGAGGAGTATCGGAATCAGTTGCAGACGAACTTGCGTAGTATCGACGAGATTCGCAGCCTTCTCATGGTCATGAGCCAGCTTGAGATGCGGCCTGGCAGCGCAGCTGGGACTGGGCAGGGCGGCACGTCTCCTCGACCCTCCCAAACCGACTAAGAATCGAACTCCCCTGACACCCGGCTTTCTGGCTGGGACATCGTTCCTTTCTATTCGGGGCCTCGATAGCTTCTCGTTGGTAGTCTTGTTTGTCAGGAAAGGAAGTCTTCAGAGCTGAAAGACCCAGGGTTTCGTTAATTTTCATGAAGGGCGGGGCGCGAGACTTGGGTAGGGCCCGGGGGGGCCCGAAAATTCACTAGTATGGATTTCAGAACCGTTTCAAGAACCGGATTTCAAATAGCGTTTTCAAACTGGTTTCAAAAGTTGTTTTCGATTGCGTGTTTTCATTTTGTAATTAGAAACTGGAACCAGGAGGCGGAGTGGCGGGTAGCTGGACGAATTTACCATATTCTGTTGCTACAGTTAAATAGTGTTAGGGTAGAAAGGCGTCGCTGGACGTATTTTGAGGTCGTTTGAGGTAGAAGTATACTCTTTTCCGTAGGAATGAGTAAATCAGCTAGCATATTCAGAGCAAACCTTCTGAGGGATCTCTCAGAGGCAGAGTGGCTTCTTAGACAGGCATAATGCGGACATTCTAATAACCTTGTTACCTCAAAAAGGTAGCTTCCTCAAAGGCTATCAGCATGGCAGTAAGAAAACTCAGCTTCACCCGATTCGACCAAGGCAAACCTCTCCTCAACCGCGGAACCCTCGACCAATACCGCATGGTGGTCGTATGTGTCCGAGGCAACGTTAGCGTCAAGGAAACCATGAGCCTAATCCTGAAAGAAACCATAGGCCCTGAAGGTCCCTCACCGACCCTCGTGCTCGGACCAACCGCTCCGGAGGATCTCTCGACTGACTGGACCGGTAAGGTAGGATGGATTACCTTCGTTGACGGAACCTCGATGTCTCACCCTTCTAGCGACGTGGAGATAATCTCCCCGGACAACTTGTTGGAGATCAACTTATTCATCGAAAAAGCCTCCCATGGAGAAGGAACTCAGATAATTCTCGGCGATTTTCTCGACAACATCATCAAGAGCATTGGATCCCCAGAGAGTTTCTACTCGTTCTTCTGCCAATTGGCCTCAAGGGTCCGACTCAGAAAAAGAACCGCGATCCTCGTGATAAAAGAGGATATCCACGAGAAGCCGATGGTCGAGATGGTCAAACGATTCGCCGACATCGTCTTGGAGTTCCGCGACCAAGACAACGAGGGCGCACTGACCGTTGAGATGAGAACGCTAAATTTTGCAGATAACATCTACACCAGATGGCTACCCTTCCCACAAGCCCTGAGACCCCTCTGCACGAATTACACCTAATAGTCCTATTGACTTGAAGAATTGGGGCCGCGCCGAAGCCGCCTTACTCGGAACTTTTGCGGCGATGGTCAGGGAATACTGGATTCTGGCTTGGCTCCGTTTGAGAGTCTCTAGCGTAACTCGGTTTCCCGGTCTTTAGTTCAGTTGGGCTCTTGTTCGAGTGAGAGCATTGACTCCTTAGAAAGCATGATGCGCCCAACGACCGGGACAATACTCATCGTTGTAATAGTATGTGGGCTAGTTCTCGGAGGAGTGCTCTATTGGGAGACGACTGGTAGTCCGTCACCTTTGTGCGGAGGATGCTACCGCTACAATGCGCCAGGATGCATTGTTACTCCCTGCCCAGGACAGGAGAACCTGATCGTCGAGACCTCACAAGTCAACTCACCCACTAATATGACTCTAAACATAAGAAACGCTGGGTCGGTGAGCACATCGTTCGTCTCATACACAGTCCACTACAACAACAATCAGTTCACAAAGATGAACCCGACGGAGCCCTCTATCGGGACAAACCAAGTCGCGCCAATCAACATCGTCATAGATGGAAATGCGTTCACGTTCCGGTCCAAGTACACCTACACCATAAATCTGACGACATCACGGAACACCATACTCACGTTCACAATAACTGCCTGATCATACCACGCCTGTATGATTCCCCCATCGGACAAGTCGTTCCGGGCGACCATTCCTTGTGCTCGGTGTAGTGCTTCTCGCAGTGGATCCGCCACGCCGTCGGCCACGACACAGAGGAAGGCGCGGAGGCGTTCGCCCGGAGGTACCACCCCAAGTCTCATGATAAACAAATCCTCCAGAAGTAGAATCCTTACACCTAAAATCGGGACCCCTACCCGATCATACGGGGTTGAGGCCTGAAGATCATCAGATACAAAAGAATCTCATCAACCAACAACAAGGCAAAGACCCTCGCCGAGAAACGGGCCGCCGAATGGACCGTTGTTGTAGCGGAGGTTCAGACACACGGCAGAGGCCGATCAGGACGAAGCTGGAAGTCGCCCAAGGGCGGTCTGTGGTTTTCGGTAGTCATCAGACCAAGGACTCCTATCAACCGGATACAGCTTCTCCAGTTCTGGGTGGCCAACGCTCTTCGAAAAGGAATCGAAGAGGTATACGACGTCCAATCAGAGCTAAAGTGGCCGAACGACATCGTGGTCGACTGGAAAAAACTAGCCGGCCTACTCATCGAGACGAAAATCAGTGGTCCGGCGCTGCTATACGCAATCGTCGGCATCGGGCTCAACGTGAACCTGACTGCTGAACAGTTGCCGACGGGAGCCACCTCGATTTTCCTTGCCAGAAAAAAACGATTCAGTCTAGAAAAGACGTGTAGCTCGATTCTGACTGTCTTGGAACGGCATTATGAGACCTTGAGAGACGAAAGTGCCGTTGTGGGTGAGTGGTGGATGCACTGTGCTCATCGAATGAAACCGGTGATAATCGAAACCGGCAACGATAAGATCCGCGGAAAGTGCGTTGGAGTAAATCCGGACGGAAGCATCATCATACAGACTGACCGAGGAAACCTGACAATTCCCGATGGGACTCTCCAGCTGGACGAATGAGCTTGTCTTCCGTGCTTTAATACGAGAGGCCTCTTCAGCGAGTTCCAAACGATCATGACGATGAAGGAACTATCGAAGGAGCTGGGCGACCTCCGGGAACGGTCGGAGGAAGGTGGCGGCAAGGACAAGATCGAAGATCAGCATTCTAAGGGAAAGATGACCGCCAGGGAGAGAATTGTCGCACTTGTAGACCCTGGCAGTTTTGTGGAAATGGATAGGTTCGTGGTCCATCAGACCGCTGACTTCGGCATGGCTGAGAAAAAGATTCTCGGCGACGGGGTTGTAACGGGTTATGGGAAGATTGACGGAAGGACGGTGTATTTGTTCTCTCACGACTTCACCGTCTTCGGAGGCTCTCTGGGAGAAATGTTCGCCGGGAAGGTGACGAAAATAATGGATCTCGCCCTCAAGACTGGGGTCCCGGTTATCGGGATTAACGATTCAGGCGGGGCCAGAATCCAAGAAGGAGTCGTCAGTCTAGGTGGTTATGCTGAGATATTCTTCCGAAACGTCCTGGCTTCGGGAGTGATCCCGCAGATATCCGCTGTTATGGGCCCGTGCGCGGGAGGCGCGGTGTATTCCCCTGGCATGACGGATTTCACAATAATGGTCGACAAGACGAGCTACATGTTCATAACGGGACCAGACGTCATCAAGGCCGTTCTCAATCAGGACGTTGATTTCGAAGAGCTTGGAGGCGCAAGACTTCACAACACAAAGAGCGGAGTCGCGCACTTTCTCGCCCAAAACGAGCAGGAAGGATTACAGCAAATTCGGAAACTCTTGAGCTTCATCCCATCGAACAACACCGAAGACCCGCCTAGAGCCAAGCCCAAACCTCCCGTCGGGGACAAGAGTGAGCTAAACAGTGTCCTGCCTGACAACCCGGACAAGGCGTACGATATCCAGGATGTCATAACCCGGATCGTCGATGGAAGCGAACTGTTCGAGATACAACCTCTCTGGGCTCAGAATATCGTCATCGGACTCGCCAGACTCAACGGATACTCGATTGGGATCGTTGCAAACCAGCCCAAAGTTAACGCTGGAACCCTTGACATCGATTCCTCCGTCAAGGCTGCACGCTTCGTCAGATTCTGCGATGCGTTCAACATCCCGATCCTGACCCTGGTGGATGTTCCCGGGTTCTTGCCGGGAATAGATCAGGAACACAACGGGATAATTCGGCATGGGTCAAAACTCCTCTATGCCTACTGCGAAGCCTCTGTTCCCAAACTTACTGTAATCGTAAGAAAGGCGTATGGAGGCGCCTACGACGTGCTTGGAAGCAAGCACGTCAGGGCCGACGTGAACCTTGCCTGGCCATCGGCCGAAATAGCAGTAATGGGTCCCGATGCAGCGATCAACATAATCTTCCGCAACGAAATCGCCAAAGCGAAAGACACCGTGGCAGAGAAAAGGAAACTTGTAAAGGAATATCGCGAAAAATTCAGCAACCCGTACATCGCTGCGGGAAGAGGATATGTTGACGATGTTATCGAGCCCTCAGAAACAAGGGAGGTATTGATCAGATATCTCGAATCTGTGAAGACGAAAAGGGAGGCACGCCCTCCCCGGAAACACGGCAACATTCCACTCTAGACCGGACCACTACCGATGTTCAGAAAGATCCTCATCGCGAACCGTGGAGAAATCGCCGTCAGAATCATACGAACATGCAGGAAACTCGGAATCAAGACCGTTGCAGTTTACTCAGAGCCTGATCTGGAATCCCAGCACGTCGTCTATGCTGACGAAGCCTACAACATCGGACCTGGACAGCCTTCTGAAAGCTATCTGAACATTCCAAAGATAGTCAAGGTTGCGAAGGCCTCCAAAGCAGAGGCAGTGCACCCTGGGTATGGGTTCCTAGCGGAAAATCCCCAGTTTGCCCGAGAGTGTGAAGAAACAAAACTCGTTTTCATCGGCCCAAGAAGCAAGATTCTGGCTTCGGCCGCAAACAAGTTCGGATCAAGAGAAACGGCAGCTCGAGCCGGCGTCCCCACGATTCCCGGTTCGAAACGGCAACTAGAGACCGCGGATGAAGCTGAAAATGAAGCCCTTCGCGTGGGCTTCCCCGTATTGATCAAAGCCTCCTTTGGAGGAGGCGGAAGAGGCATGCGCGTTGTGAAGACCGCGAGTGAATTGCGAAGGTCCTTCGACCTCGCTGCTTCCGAGGCGAAAGGAGCCTTCGGCCGCTCAGAACTCTACTTGGAAAAACACCTCAACAATCCTCGACACATCGAGGTCCAAATAATAGCTGGACAAAGAGGACAAGTTGTCCATCTGGGTGAGAGAGAATGCTCACTTCAGAGGCGACACCAGAAAATCCTCGAAGAAACACCCGCACCGCGACTCGATCCCACATCAAGGAAAAAACTGATCTCGCTTGCCTTGAAAATCGCCAAAGCGACAAGATACGAAAATGCGGGAACGGTAGAGTTCGTACAATCAGCAGGCGGCGTATTCTACTACCTCGAGACAAACAAACGGATCCAAGTAGAGCATCTCATTACGGAAATGGTCACGGGGGTGGATATTGTCGAGCAGCAGATTCGAATCGCTGACGGAGAGGGTCTTGGGTTTTCTCAGGAAGAGACTGAGTTCAACGGGGCTGCGATGAACTGCAGGATTAACGCTGAGGATCCATCGAAGGGCTTTGCTCCCTCGCCCGGCCGCGTCGAGGAATTTGTCCCACCGGGAGGCCCAGGTATCAGAGTTGACACCGCCATGATCGACGGTGCTGTCATTCCAGAATACTATGATTCACTCATTGCGAAGATTGCGTCACAGGGCCGAACTAGGGAGGAAGCGATTCAAAGACTCAAAGGCGCTTTGAGCGAGACCATCATTATCGGGGTTGAGACCACGATTCCTCTACACCAGACCATACTTAAAGACAAGGGCTTTGTCCGCGGTGACTGCCATACTCAGCTCCTCGACAACAAGATCTCCACCTGGAACTTCAAGCCGCAACTGTCAAAGGAGGAGGTCGCGATGCTGCATTTGACAGCAAACTATCCCTTCTCGGGGACGAGCAAATCGCAACTAGAGAGCGGTCAGACAAGATGGCGAAACGCTCTCCAGACGGAACCATCACCGAGGCAACCCTTGTTTGTCGAAGGACTCTAAACAGATTCGCCGCCTCACTGTCAACGGAAGAACTTGGGCCATTACCGAGCTCGAGAAGCAGGGTCTAACTCAAAAGATCATGATCAACGATGAAGAGTTGAGTGTTCGCATCCTCCGAGAGCCGACAGTTGACCAACCAGATCTGGTTGCGAATATCAATGGTAAGGTTCTCATCGCGAGAAGAGAGGAAGACCGCGATGGAAGCGACTATCTCATTCGACTAAATGGAAGACTACTGAAGGTGAGTTTAGAGGAGAGAGAGCAATCACTCCAAAATGCTGGAATCCCTGAGACTGTTCTCGGGCCTGTTGTGATAACTGCACCCATGAGCGGGAGAATCGTGTCCTTGAAAGCGTCTCCTAACACATCGGTAACCAAGGGCCAACCGCTAGCTGTTCTTGAGGCGATGAAAATGGAAAACGAGATTGCCGCACCAAAGACTGGGATTGTGAACGAGGTCTACGTTCAATCCGGCGCCTTAGTGAAGGCGGGAGACAAGATATGCCTCCTACAGTAACCTAGAGTCAAGAGACTGAGCATCGACCCTGGAAAATGCATTTCAGCCAGCCAGAAACCACTTCTTCCGGATATCCTGTCATGGACCGCTGGAAGTATTACGATATCATCCATCAGCGCCACTCCGTAATGAATCCTGTAAACGAGACTAAGCTTGAGCGCTTGTATGATCTGCTGGAACTGAAGCCGAATGCCAGGGCCATAGACATCGGATGTGGGAAGGGAGAGATGCTAATGAGGCTAGCCGAGAAGTACGACATCAAAGGCCTAGGAATCGACAAGTCTCCATATTGCATACTGGAAGCCCAGAAACTGAAACGTCAACGCATTCCGCAGGCGAACCTGAAGTTCCTAGAAATGGACGGGGCCCAGTACAAGCCTGAAACTGGAGAATACTCAGACCTAACCATGTGCATAGGCGCCACATGGATCTATGGTGGCTACAAGAATACCGTCAGCGCGCTATGCGGAATGACGAGGGCACCCGGATTCGTGATGGTCGGCGAACCACTCTGGCGCACAAATCCTCCCAAAGAATACCTTCAGTCTGAGGGGCTCTCGGCTGACTCTTTCGACACCCATCAAGGAAACGTTAGAACGGGAGAGTCGGAAGGACTGAGGCCTGTCTTCACACTTGTCGGCAGCAAAGAGGATTGGGACAGATCAGAAGGACTTCATTGGACCAGTGCCACCGAATATGCCTTTGCTCATCCCGAGGATACCGACCTCGAAGAACTACTGGCGCGTGATTCGAAGGAGAGAGAGTCTTATCTAAGATGGGGAAGGGACACCCTAGGCTGGGCAATCTACCTCTTTCGAAAGATGTGATAGAGAGTGGAAGAGAGACATGGAACCAAGGAAGCAATAACTGATTGGGAATATCTCGTTTCAGATCATCTCGCAATCGCGTTCGTTAACGTTGGACCGTTTCAACTTTAGAATGGTGAATCCTGGCGCGGGCTCATCTTATTTTGCCCGCAGTTGTGGAAGCAACTGCGTGTAAAAGTCGAGGGATTCGGGGTTTGCGAGAGCATCCCGATTGGTTACGGGTCTGTTGTTTACAATGTTCGCGACCGCAACCTCAACTTTCTTCATGTTGAGAGTGTATGGAATATCAGGCACTTCCAGGATCAGAGCTGGAACGTGCTTAGGCGAAGCCTCAGCCCGAATCACTTTCCTGATTTTCTCTTTCAGTTCCTCCGTAAGCTTGTGGTTCGGGGACAGTTTGACGAAGAGGATGATTCTCTGATCTCCCGCCCAGTTCTGTCCTACCGCGAGACTGTCGGCGACCTCAGGCAGTTTCTCAACCACATTGTAGATTTCCGACGTGCCGACACGGACCCCAGAGGCCTTTATCGCCGCGTCCGAACGTCCATAGAACGTGTAGCCACCAGTATCGCCGTGGACCAACACATAGTCACCATGCCTCCAAACGTTCTTCCCTTTGGTGCGGTAGTATTCGAAGTAGGCCTCACGGTACCTCTCATTATTGGGGTCATCCCAGAAGTATAACGGCATAGATGGAGTTGGAGCCTCGCAGACAAGCTCGCCCATCCTGTCAACAACTGGCTGCCCGTTCTCATCGTATACGTTGATCTTCATCCCGAGCCCCGGTGCTTGCAGCTCGCCTCCAAAGACGGGGAGAATCGGTACTCCACCTGCGAAGCAACCGTTGATGTCTGTGCCTCCGCTGATCGAGTTGAGATGCAGGTCCGGTTTGACCTCCTTGTAGACCCACTCAAATGCTTCCACGGAGAGAGGCGATCCGGTTTGGGAAATCTCTCTGAGCGATGATAGATCGTAATCTTTGCTCGGTTTGGCACCTATTCCTCTCAGATGGTTGATGTAGCTAGCACTGCATCCCAGGATTGTGATCTTTTCTTCTTGAACCAGCCTCCACATTGTGCTCCAGTCAGGATGGAGAGGATTTCCATCGTACAAAATGAGGGTCGCGCCTGCTGCTAAGCAGCTCATCAGCCAGTTCCACATCATCCAACTCGGCGAAGTAATGTACGTGATCCGATCCGTGTTCTTCAAGTCAGCATGAAGCTGCGTCTCCTTCAACTGGTTTACCAAAACTCCCGCTGCTCCTTGAACTATACATTTCGGCTTCCCAGTTGTCCCTGATGTGAACATGACGAGAACCGGATGGTCCGAGGGCAATTGCTCAAACCGAATCTCGCCTGACTTATTCGCTGATCCGAATTCGTCGAATCTAACGGTGTTGACAAGTTGGCCCATGCTGGATTCAGCGTCCAGGCAGGGGATCGTCACTATCTTCTCGAGCGAAGGGATTCCATCTGCAACAATTTTGACGTTGGACGAAATGTCGAATTTCTTTCCCTTGTAGACGTAACCGTCAACAGCGAACAATACTTTCGGTTTGATCTGACCAAGCCTATCCAGGACGGCGCCTGAGCCGAGCTCCGCCCCGCAACACGCCCAGACCGCTCCGACGCTGGTGGCAGCCAACATTGCGATCGCTGCTTCCTCTATGTTCGGCATGTAACCTCCGACTCGGTCACCAGCTCGTACTCCTGTCTCACGTAGACCGTTCGCAACAAGCCCGACTTTTCTGTAGAGGTCGGAGTAGCTCAGGCTCGAACGCTCTCGTCCCTCGGACCGTGAGACGAGGGCGATCCGTTCATCTCTGAATCTCAGAAGGTTCTCGGCGAAATTTAGTCTGGCCCCGGAAAACCATTTGGCCTCAGGAAACCTGCCGAGATCATCGACGACTGTCTCAAACTTTTTCGAGGATATGATTCCTGCATAGTCCCACATGGCGGACCAAAACTCGGTAGGTTTCTCAACGGACCATCGGTAAAGCTCAGAGTAAGATCCGAGACTCAGATCATGCTTCTTATTGACAAATGTTAGGAATCGAGTGAGATTGGCCTTTTTTACTCGCTCATCGGAAGGAGTCCAGAGAGGCTTTCTCCCGGGACCCGTTCCAACCAAGTAGGCCAACCGCTCCAAAAATCCCTTGATAACTTGTCCGGACTTGCTTTGAAGGATTTCGACCTGGATAATTTATAGCCTTTCGATCAGACTTGAGACCCGGGTCCAGTTGACCGTCCTCGATGTAAGACTGCTTACGGATGGTTATTTCACGCTTGACAAGAGCTTTCTCGTATTTGGCAAATATCAGGGAACCAAGTACAAAGCAGCACTCAAACCTCTACTGATACGAACAGACAAGGAGAATATTCTGGTAGACACCGGAATCGGAACACTGCCACCGAAATACGAGAAATTCCACGAGGTCATCAGGACCAAGGAAGAGCAGCTACGGCTATCGTTAAAGAGAGCTGGACTGGAACCCAGCGACATTACTTTAGTGGTAAATACTCATCTGCATTTTGACCACTGTGGAAACAATCTTCTCTTTCCCAACGCAAAGTTCCTAGAACAGATAGACGAGGTCCGGTACGCGTACTTTCCAGACCGATTCATGCGGGTCAGCTACCTGCGTGAATTCTTCGATACCGAAGGAGAAATCGTGCCGCTACGGGGACGTTACACGATTGAGGACGGAGTGGAGATCGTGCCAACACCAGGCCACACTATCGGACACCAGTCCGTCGTCGTGAAGTGGA
>VBBT01000101.1 GCA_005881695.1 Candidatus Bathyarchaeota archaeon
TCCCTTGCAGGGCTAAGGAAACAACACAACATCTTGCTGGCCCTCCTCATCGTCGCGCTGGTGTTCCAGATCTACGGGTTTGTCGCAGAGAGCAACGATCCTACTGATCTTGGGAATGAGTTTCCTTCCGTGACCATTCTGGTCTTGATGTTGATCAACAAGTTCATCTGACGCGCGCTCCACAATCGCCGGATGGACAGGAATCGTCCGACGAGTGGGTAATGAGGATCTGGTCGCAGTCTACTCGGGTACAGAGTTTGTAACGAGCTTTCCATCTACGATTTTGACGAAGAGGTAGCGGTTGTCTCTCAGAATGATGGTCACTTCATTCTCTCCTTCTTCAATCTCCAAGATCTCCTGTCCTCTGATCCCGTCATATTTTGCCAAGGTGAGATTCGCCTACTTCAGTCGTCCCCGACGATCTTGCCACATAAAGATGACGCTATTATGCGGGCGACCAAGGAAAGGCTCAGTCGATCATAATCTTCAGAGGAGGCGACTTACCTGACGCTTCTCCCCGCTCGGTGAAGACGTGCTTGCCCCACTTGGCGCTCACGCTGGCTCCTAGACTGTGATTGCCCTTCCCAAGTGAACTCGCCGGCAGCTCGAAGCTCCGCGTCACATTGAACATCATCTCTCTAGCTTCCTCCTCTGTTTTCGGGTAGAGGATAGTCTCGAACTCTGTCGCCACTGTCATCCAGACCCGATGGGGGATCTCTGGGTTCCGTGTCCAGAAAAACACGGCCCTCCGGACAAACTTCTCTTCCTTCAAAGGCTTAGCGATTAATCGAACACCCGATTTGCGCAGTTCAGCCTTGAAAGCCATCCGCAGTCCGCCATCATGCTGGTCGTAAGCAGCTTCCCAGAATTTCTGATGGAAGTTGCGGCGGACGACGCCGTCAAGCCTGAAACCTACGGTGAACGCGAGATTGTCGTCAAGCTTTGCCTTCTGCGGTGAGCATTTGACCGTGACCTGTTCGATGCGTGCCCAGCTGCCCTCGTCCTGCTTCACAACAGATTTCTGCAATTTATCCCACTAGGCTCAAGGGTTGCGGTTTCAAGCCTTCACGCTGAAAAACCTTAGCATTTGTTGCCGCAGCTCAAGCCATTATAAGAGCAGCAGAGAGAACCCAGTCCTACCATGTCCTCAAACCGTCCAAGATATGGTTTCGATCGATACTCTAGCGTTCGTATAGCTTATGGTCCAAGTTTCGCACCTGACGGGCAACATGTTTCGTTCATCAGCGATATTACCGGGGTCCCACAGGCCTGGATTCTAGATTCTGCAACTAGTCGAATGGACCAACTTACGCTTTTCAACGAGCGCGTTTCCTCCGCCGTCTTCTCGCCGACCGGCATGAGTCTAGCATTCTCGATGGACCCTGGAGGCGGTGAGAAGCACCAAATCTGGACTTTAGATATGGAAAGTCTCGCGGCAAGGAAGCTTACAGTGGGAGATGAATGGATCCGTGTCTTCGGCTCTTTCTCACCCGGTGGTGAATGGGTGTCTTACGCATCCAACGAGAGAGATGAAAAATTCTTCGACATCTATACAAACGCTCTTGCGACTGAAGAGAAGAATCTTGTCTACCAGAACGACGCTACGAACTATCCCCTCGACTGGGTAGACAAGGATCGAATACTCTTCACAAGGGTAAACACCAACTTGGACAACGATCTCTACCTGCTCTGGCCTGAGACCGCCGAGACAGCCCACCTCACCCAGCACTCCGGCGAGGCCACCTTCGATTATGCCGGCCACGCCAAGGACATGAGCACGCTATACGTTCTGACCAACAAAGACCGGGAATTCCTCCAGCCGGCCACCATCGATGTCGGAACTGGACACTTGGAGTATCTGATCGAAGAGGACTGGGACGCGATAGGTGGCAGTATCTCCCATGATAGCCGCTTGCTAGCATACTTCCGAAACGTCGACGGAGCCAGTAGATTGCACATCTACGACGTGGAGAAGAAACACGATTCTCCGGTCGATGGTCTTCCTCTAGGGGCATTTGAGTCGCCTGTCGTCGCCGGCCGCAATCTTATGGATTGGAGCCCCGATTCCAGACGTCTCATATTCAGTCTACAGGGACCGAAGCACAACCTGAACCTTTGGCTCTACGATGTTGAGGACCAATCTGTTAGGCAAGTCACATTTGTCCCGACCGCGGCCATCCCACCGTTCGACCTCGTCGAGCCTGAAGGTCTGAGGTTTCCCAGCTTCGACGACCTAGTCATTCCCGTCTGGGCCTATCGGCCAGCTAATGGACGTGGACCCATGCCAACAGTCGTCTTCGTCCATGGAGGCCCGGAGAGCCAAGAGACTGCCCGGTTCAACATTATCATCCAATACCTTGTCAACAGAGGTTTCTTAGTCCTCGCCCCGAACGTGCGCGGGAGCACAGGGTATGGCAAGAAAGGCGTCCATCTAGATGATGTGGACAAACGTCTGGACTCTGTTCGGGACTTGGAATATCTAGTGAAATGGGCGGTTGGAAAAGGTCTTGCAAAGCAAGACAGAGTAGGAATAGTTGGCGGAAGCTATGGCGGTTTCATGGTTCTATCCGCAATAACAGAATACCCTGACATTTGGGCAGCCAGTGTCGATCTCGTAGGGATTGCGAACTTTGAAACATTTCTAGAAAACACTGCACGATGGAGACGACACCTCAGAGAACCAGAATATGGCAGCCTCGAAAACGACAGGGAATTATTCAAACGGATCTCACCGATCCATCACGTGGACAAGATCCAGGCGCCGCTACTGGTAATCCACGGAGCCAATGATCCCAGGGTCCCTGTTGGGGAAGCTGAGCAGATAGTGGAGAGACTGAAACAGCGTGGAAGACAAGTTGAATTCTTGAGATTCGAGGACGAGGGACATGGGATCGCGAAGATCCCGAACCGGGTCAAAGCCTACACTGCGATAGGCGACTTTCTAGAAGGGACACTACTAGCCCCCGAAAAACCTGCGCCTAACGCATAGAGCCTCGCGTAAATCGGATCCTTCGCGGAAATAGAAAGGGAAAGAACGGGATAGAGACTCCCGTGGCTTTCCGATTCCAAGCAAAAAGTTTGGAAGATAGTTTTCCGGTTTAGGTGCCGGTTATGGGTTCGATGTGGACCGCGCTGCAGCCACAGCCGTCAGCGTGTTTTCCACGTCGTAGCTGTCCACGGTAGAGGCGTGATTCAAGCTTCTCGCCACTCTTCTTCTCCCACTCTTCCACGCTGATACCATACTTCTTCTGTATCCTGTCACGGTACCATTCGGGGATGACGTTGAAGCTGCAGAATGGAATAATCCTCATGTCAGGTGTAAGATAGTGTATGTCGCAGCGTTGTAGTCGTTCTTCGTCCTGGTTGTACTTGTCCTGGAAGTGCATCATGCCCAGGAACATGCTTCGGACATGGAACTGTCCCACCGAGCTGTAGTCGTGCTTGAGTAAGGCTCCCACGAGCAACTTGCTCAGGTTGAGTCCTGCGGGCTGCTTGTCTTTCTCGATGAAGCTGTTCAGTTTGGTGATGAACTTGGCCGCAACCACGTACTTGTTAGTGCCTGAGTTGAGCTCGTCCGTCTTCTCGTCCAGGTACTCGAATAGTCCTTTGAGATCGACGAACGATGTGATGGGGACCATCTTCTTGGTGTCTTTGTCCTCGAACACGTATGTTCCAGCGCCGCACGCGAAGTGTATCGACAGCTCGTACTGCGGTCTCTTCGTGAACGCTTCTACGAAGTGGGTTACTGGGGAGCAGCTGGGTACTGGGAACCATGCGTCTCTTGGAATTTCTCCGTTGGTCTGCTCTTCGATCCTCTCGATGCAGTCTGGAATGGTGATTCGGTACTTTTCTCTCTCTTGCTTCTTCATTCTCCCTGTTAGCGAAACTGGCTGGTAGCTGATAGCCCGAACAATGTCGATGTTCCTCTGAGCAAAACGAAGTATTCCGCCTAGCTCGTGATCGTTAATCGACTTGATGACCGTCGGCACGAGTACTACGCCGAGGTTTGCTTTTCGGCAGCTCTCGATAGTGTATGGTGCTTCCCAGTGATTCTTGGGGTTGGTCTTGGGGCTGACTCCGTCGAAGCTCATGTAGAGGTTGCTGAGACCGTTATCGCGCAGCGTGTGCGCCAGATTGGGGTTGAGTGCAAGGTTGATCCCGTTTGTGTTGAGCTGGATATGGTCTACTCCTTCCTCTTTGATGATACGGACAATTTCCGGAAGCTCTGGTCGGAGAGTTGGTTCTCCCCCGGTTATCTGGAGCGAGTTCCCTGGGACCGGCCTCTCGGCTTTGAGGGCTCGGACCATTTCTCTGACCTGGTCAAGAGTTGGCTCGTAAACGTACGCTCCTTCCAGCCCTTTCTTCACATAGAAGAAGCAGTACCAGCAGGTCAAGTCGCAGCGGTTGGTGACAATGATGTTCGCGAGGCCCGTGTGGCTGAGGTGGTTGGAGCACAATCCGCAGTTTGCGGGGCATGCACAACTCTCAATCGGGACGTTCGGTGCGTGGGTTCCTTTGCCGTCAGACCAGTAGGTCGCGAATTTCTGATACATGTCGTATGAACCGAAGTAGAGCTCTTCCGTCTCGCCGTGTTCTGGGCATGTCTTGGTCATGAAGACCTTGCCTTCCCGCTCGAAAACGGTGCTTGGGAGGATGCGGTTGCATTCTGGACAGATGCTCTGTGTTCGGCGAATGAATTGGCCTATTTGCTTCTGTGGTGGCTGCAGTTCCACCGGTAATTCGATTTCTAACAGTGCCATCATATACCACTCTGAGTAGTGAATACACGCAGCGCACCGGTATTAATGCTTTTGACACCAG